>NZ_JBSGET010000062.1:0-44999 GCF_053603035.1 Kitasatospora sp. NPDC004272
GCCGACAGCGACCCGGACATGGACGAGGCCCTGCGCCGGGTCCGCCAGGGCGGGGGCAAGAAGTGATCGCCTCCGACCTCGCGGTCTGCCGCAGCCTCAGCGGCGGGGACAAGCCCGTCACCCCGCCGCCGCCCACGAAGCCGAAGGGCGGCCGGTGATGACGACCACGACCTTCGGCACCGGCACCGCACCCGACCTCACCGCCCAGCCCCCGGTGCTGCCCGCGCCCCGGCCGGGCCTCTACCTGGCGAACCGGCTCGGCGGGATCACCGCCCACCTGACGGCCGACCAGGAGACCGTGCACACCGTGCGGTCCCTGGCCCTGACCGTCCTGGTCGCCCACGGCGTCGACCTGGAGACCGCCGAGTCCGCCAAGCTGGTCCTGTCCGAGCTGATCGGCAACGCCGTCCGCGCCGGCGGAGAGCACGTCCCGCTGGTCGTGGAGGTCCACCGCGCCGACCACGACGCGGTCGTCACCGTCCACGACCCGCTCGCCGACGTCGGCCCGCGCCGCACCGGCACCGCCCCGGACAGCGACGAGGCGGAGTCCGGCCGCGGCCTGGTCCTCCTCGACGTCCTCGCCCCCGGCTGGACCGTCAGCCCGTCCGCGATCGGCAAGCGCATCCGCTGCCGCATCCCGGCCGCCGGCTGACGAACCGCCCCGCTCCCCCGCGCCGCTGCGCCCCCGGACACCCGTCCGCAGGCGCAGCGGCGCTCCGCGAACTTCCCCGGCCGGAGGCCACCTCATGAAGCACCGCGCCCGTACCTCCTCCCCCGCCCGCCGCGCCTACTACGAGGCCGACACCTACCGCCGGTGGGTGGCCCGCGAGATCGGCCCGCGCCGCGTCGGCGGCCTGTACCGCACCGGCCCGTTTGACCCGGTCTACGAGGTCCTCGCCATCGACCCCGGCCCGCGCACCGAGTGGCCGACCTGGCAGATCACCGTGCGCACCCTCGGCGAGACCAGGATCCGCACGCACTGCACCGCCTGGGAGGGCGAGGTCGTCGCCGAGCCCGGTGAGCAGGCCCTGGCCTACTGGGCCGAGTTCGCGCTGTCCCGGCCTGCCGACGACGGCGCGCTCCTCGAGCAGCGCCACGTCCTGGACGAGGCGCTGAACCCCGAGCTCGTCGTCGCGTTCCACCAGCTCGCCCCCACCGCCCAGCACGCCGCCTGACCACCGGACACGCAAGAAGAAGGAGAGGACGCCATGGACTGGCGCCACCGCGCGGTGTGCCGCGACGAGGACCCCGAGTTGTTCTTCCCGATCGGCAACACCGGTCCGGCCCTGCTGCAGATCGAGGAGGCCAAGGCCGTGTGCCGCCGCTGCCCGGTCATGGAGCAGTGCCTGACCTGGGCGATGGAGACCGGCGAGGACGCCGGCGTCTGGGGCGGGCTGAGCGAGGACGAGCGGCGCGCGATGAAGCGCCGCGCCTCCCGCAACCGCGCCCGCACCGCCTGACCGCCATCGGTTGCTGTCGTTCGCCGCCCGCCCCGCGTCCGGACTCCGGATCGCAGGACGGGCGGTGCTCGTCGGTGCCCGACGCACCGCCCGCCACGACCAGGAGGAATCTCAATGTCCCAGACCACCACCGCCCCGCAGCAGGCCCCCGCCACGCAGGGCACCCACCACTACCTCCTCACCCTGCAGCACGCCGCCCGCGGCGGGTACGGCGTCTTCACCACCTCTGGCACCCTCACCCCGCCCGCGGGCTGGACCCGCAACGACATCTACCAGGGGCTGCTGAACAACGTTGCCGAGCAGCGCCCGGAGCTGGGCAGCCCCAACGTGCTGTTCTTCGACCTCCAGCCCAACCAGCTCTGACCGTCGGTCGGTTGTCGTTCGCCGCCGCCCCGCCCGGATCACCCGGTGCGGGGCGGCGGCGTTCGACGGTGCCCGACGCACCCCGGCGTCACCGCCGTAAGAGAGAGGAGACGAGGTGACCATCACCGCCGACAAGCCGGTCCAGCCCGGCCCGATGCCCACAGCACGCCAGCCCGCCCCCGCGGGCACCCGGCCCACGGCCCCCGCTGCCCCAGTGCACATGGTGACCCGCCAGGAGTACGAGGCGGCCAGGACCGCCCTCGCCAAGCTGAAGAAGCTCGGCGACAGGATCACCCACTCGCTGATGTCGATCGGCGGTGGCGCGCTGATCTTCACCTGCGCGAACGTCACGATCTTCGCGATGAAGCACGACATCCCGGTGTGGATCGCCTGGATGCTCGACCCGATGGCCTCGCTCGCGCTGATCACCGTCCTGTACGTCGACGGCGTCCTGGCCGAGCAGGGCGGCGAGCGGGCCGGCACCTGGCCGTTCCTGCTGCGCTGGTTCGCCGGCATCAGCACCTGGCTGATGAACTCCTGGACCTCCCTCTACCCGGACGGGACGTTCGCGTTCATCCCCAAGCACCCGGACGCTGGCGGCCTGCTGCTCCACTCGGTGGCGCCGTTCCTGCTGATCACGATGGCGGAGGCGTCCTCCGGCTACCGCAAGTACCTCGCCCGCAAGCTCGCCGAACTGCGCCAGATCGTGCAGGACTTCGAGGACCAGCAGCACGCCGCGAAGACCGAACGCGAGCGCCGCACCCGCGAGGAGGCGCAGCAGCGGGAGGAGGAGCGGCGAGAGGCCGAGCGCATCGCGCGTGAGGACCGGCGCCGCCGGGAGGATCGCGAGCACCAGGAGCACCTGGAACGCGAGCGGGTCCGCGAGGCCGCCGAGGCCGCGCGCATCGCCGGACAGGCCGAGGCCGCCCGGCTTCGCGAGCAGGCGGCGCTGGAGAACGCGAGGGCGCAGCGCGAAGCCGAGGAGAAGCGGGCGGAACGCGAGGCGGAGATCGAGCGGCTTCGCGAGGAGCGCGAACTGGAGAACGCGAGGGCGCAGCGCGAGGCCGAGCGGCTGCGGATCGAGCGGGAAAACGAGGAGGCCCGCCTGCGCCGGGAGCAGGAGATCGAGGAGTCCCGGCTGCGTCGCGAGCAGGAGATCGAGGCGGAGCGGCTGAGGATCGCGAGGGAGAACGAGGAGGCCGCGAAGCGCTCGGCCGCTGAGCGCGAGGCGCTGCGGATCAAGGCCGAGGCCGAGGCGAAAGCCCAGGTCCTGCTGGCGGAAGAGCAGGTCCGGCAGCAGCGGGCGGCCGAGCAGGAGCGCCGGGAGAAGGAGGCCGCCGAGGCAGCCGAGAGGCGCCGCAAGGCAGAGGAGCGGGCCGCCGCGCGCCAGCAGCGACTGGCCTCGCAGACCGCTCGGCCTTCCCGCGCCAGCGCCTCGCGGTCCGTCTCGGAAATCGCCTCGCAGAACGGCGGCACGGTTCCTCGCGAAGTCCGCTCGCAGCTTCGCGAGCAGGCCGAGCGAGAGGTCGCGCGGCTGATGCTGGAGGGCTCGGACATCGACCAGAAGGCGATCGGCGAGCGCTACAGCAAGGGCGAGACGTGGGTCGGAGACCGCATCCGCTCCGCGAAGAAGCGCCTCGCGGACGACTCGGAATTCGAGCTCGCCGTCATCTCCTCCGCGCTGGAGGACGAGATGCCGGTCTCCGAGGAGACCAAGCACGACGACCAGGCCGCCGAGGCCGCCTGACAGGACGTCGGCTTCTCCGGTGGTCACCAGGACGCTTACAACGTCCTGGTGACCACCGAAGGCGCCGAAGCGCCGAGCACCACGGTAGCGACACCCGGCCCCGCCGGAGGCGATCGCGCCGATCCAGCCCCCCATCACCGCAGGTCACAGCCCTGACCGCCGTACTGCAAGGAGAAGTTGATGAGCACCCTCGCGTACGCGATCGGCCTCGCGCTGGTCGCCCTGGCCGTTGCCGCGACCGCCGTGACGCCGCTGTTCCTGGCCCACGCCCGCACCACCCACGACCACGGCCCCACCTGCTGGTGGTGCCACCCCCGGCTGCGCCGCCGCTGAACCCGCACCGAGCCGATCGGCTGCTCCCCTGCGCGCCAGCGCGGCCCACACCGGGCCCGCTCTGGCGCGCCCGGAAGGCGCCGAACGCCGAGCACCACCACCTTCCCCGCCCGCTAATCCGCAGATCAGAGGTACAGCATGGACATCGACGGACTCTTCACGCCCACCGGCATGCGAGCCTTCACCGCCACCCAGCGCGACCAGCACCTGGCCGACGCCACCCAGTACGGGCAGCTCGCGGACATCGTCCGCCGCCGCCTGGCGCAGACCCCGATCGAGGGCGACAGCTGGCTGTCGGCGCGCTTCCGGGCCTGGAAGGTCGCCCGGGAGATCACCCGCATGCAGAAGCACTCGCGCAAGGCCGCGGCCAGCGCGGAGGCCCTGAACACCACCTACGTCAACCGCGTCCTGGAGCTGCCCGGCCGCCGGGAGCTGGCGGCGACGCGCAAGGCCGAGAAGAAGGCCGGCCGCCAGGGCCAGGCCGCGGCGCTCGCCGCCAAGAGCCTGGAGAAGGGCCTGGCGCACCTCACCGGCGCGACCACCACCGGCGGGAACGAGGGCTTCCTGGACGCCCAGATCCACCAGTTCCCGACGGCGGCCGGCGCCGAGCAGAACGGCGGCGGCCCGCGCACCGTGAACGACTTCTTCCCCGCGGCGCGCCGCCAGGGGCAGCCGTGAGCCTGGCACGGAAGGCGGCCAACCGGGCCGCGCACTGGAAGCGCCGGCAGGAGGCCGCGAACACCATCCAGGAGAAGGCGGCGGTGTGGATCGACGCCTGCCGGATGGTCGCGATCCAGGCCGAGATGGCCGGCAATCCGAAGGTCTGGACGGAGCTCGCCGAGACGCTGCAGCGGTTCTATGCCGACCACGCGCGGTGACCGTCATCGTCATCATCATCACCGCGCAGCTAGCCCGATGACGACCCCAAGACGCGCGCACATGCGCGCACGTGCGCGCGTGAGGATCTCCAATTCCTCACTCTCTGTCAACTCCGAGGAGGAGTGGTGACCGACGACGACACCCCCGATAACATCCGCCTGCTGCCCTCTCTGGCCCTCCTCGGAGGGCAGGCCGACCCGCCCGAGAACCCGACCGAGAACCCAGCCGAGAACCCGGCCGAGGCACCGGTCGCGGAGGCGGTCGAACCGGCTTCCAGCCCCTCCCTGGCGTCCCTGATCCCGGCCCCCGCGGCCCGCCGCTCGCCGCTGGAGACGATCGCCGCGCTGGAGAGCCCGGCCCTGTCCGAGCCCATCCGCCCCCTGCCGGTGCCCGGGCACGTCCCGGACACTTTTCGCCCCGCCGGCTTCGCCGCCCCGGCCGCCCCGGTGGGCGGATCGGGGCTGGGCGCGCTGTCGTTCGCCGCCGCCCTGGCCGTCGTCGTCGCCGCGATGCGCGGTGCCCACGGCGCGCTCACCGGCCGGTGGACCCGCGGTGCGGAAGGCGACCGGGGCGAGGGAGGCGGCCGCAAGGGCATGCTCCAGTCGGCCCGGGACTGGGGCCGACGCACGCTCGGACGCGACCAGGTGCCCGGCAGCCCCGGCTCGCGCACCCCGCGCGGCCCGGGGGGCGGCCTGCGCGGCGGCGGTGGCGGTGGGGGAGGGGGCCGCGGGCCCGGGCCGTCGCGGTCCTCCAGCACGCTGGGCGCCGACGCGCCGCCCCGCCGCAAGGACCGCGGCACCGGCACCGGGGGGTCCGGGCCGGGCCGCAACGGCGGCACGGGCCCGGACCGCAACCCGCTGTCGCGCACCAAGGACCGCTCGGGCAGCACCGGCAGCGGCCGGGGCGGGAACTCCTCGAGGTCCGACAGCCCGGCCGGCACCGGTGGTACGGGCGGCGGCTCCCCGAAGCGGGGCCCGCACCGCCTGACCCAGAGCGGCGGCCTGGGAGCCAAGCTCCGCAGCCGAAAGGAGAAGCCCGGCTCCTCCGAGGCCGGATCGACCGGCGGCTCGTCCGGCAAGGGCGGCGGCCGAGGCGGCAAGGGGCCAGCGTCCCCGAAGGGCACCAGCGGGCCGAAGGGCACGCTGCGCTCGAAGAGGACCCGGGACGGCGCGGCCGCCGGCTCCTCGGGCAAGGGCGCGAAGGGCGGCGCCGCCACGGCCGACAAGAAGGGCGGCAAGGACCCGCTCACCGGGAAGGTGAAGCTGGGCGGCAAGCAGAAGCTCGGCCCCGGGATGCGCCACGGCACGCTGCAGGCGTGGGAGGACGCGGACTGCCGCTGCCGCCGCTGCATGAAGGCGTACAACCGGCGCGAGCGTCCGGACGCCGACCCCACCACCCTCAAGGGCGCGATCGGGGAGGAGTTCGAGCGGCGCTGGGCCAAGCGCCGGCGCAGCCACGAGCCGGTCTTCCGCAGGCTGTCGAAGAAGGAGCGCCGCAAGGCCGAGAAGGAGAGGAAGGAGCGCAAGGAGAAGCGGCCCGGCGGCGGGGCCGGGCCGACCGCGAGCGCCGCGGGCTCCGGCCCCGGACGCAAGAGCCGGGACCGGGACCGGGGGTGGGAGCGGATCTACCGCCGCTCCCGGGAGCGCTGGCGCGCACGGCGGGCCTCGCACGCCGGACCCGGTGACGAGTTCTGGTCGACCTGGCGGCCCGAGGACGGCGGCAGGCGCCGCACCGTGTGGGAGTCCGCGGGAACGGCCGCGGCCGGCGGCGAGGAGATCCTCGACGTCTTCCCGATGGACCGGCCCCGCGACGCGGCCGCGCCCCGCAAACGCCGCCCGGCCCCCGCCCCGGCGGCCGTCACCCGCGGCCGCCAAGAGCTGACCGTCGGTCAGGCGTCGGTGGGGGCGGCGCACACCGCCCGCCCCGGCACCACCGCCACCGTCGTCCACACCGTCGAGCCGAGCACGGCGGCCGATCCGGCCGCCACCGAACACGACAACAGGAAGGAGTCCAGCGGCATGGCGTCCTCGTCGCTGACACCCCGTCCCCGCTCCAGCGCCTCCGCGGTGCCGGGCATGGCCGCCGAGCACGTCACCGAGGTCACCCTCGACGACGTGCTCGACACCCTGGAGGGCCTGACCGCCGAGTCCTTCGCCGCGTACGAGACGTGCGTGAAGCTCGCCCACGAGGCCCGGCAGATCCGCGACGCGCTGGAGGAGCTCGCCGAGGACCTGCGCACCCACCACAACATCCTGGGCCGGCTGACCGGCTACGCGATGGCCCGGCTGTCCGAGGCGATGGACCTGGTCGTGCGCAAGGCCGAGCAGATGAAGGGCCGCTCCCTGGCCGCCGCGGAGCTGTCCGAGGTCGCCGAGCAGGCCATGTTCGACGCCTACCGCCCCATCAGCCAGGCCACTGCCGACGCCGGCCTGGCCGTCCCGTCCGCGCGCGTCCACAACGAGGACTGAAGGAGCAGCCCGTGAACGACATCGTCCCCTCCCCCGGCTCCGGCCGGACCCCCGCCCGGGGCCCCCTCCCCGCCACCGGCAAGCCTGGCCGCAGCTTCCGCCACCTGCGGGGCAGCATCGTCGGCCTGACCCTCCAGGCCCTGCGCCTGAAGGAGGGCATGCGCCGCCTGCAGTCCCACATGTCCAGCAACGCGAGCAAGGCGTCCAACCTGGCCGAGATGAGCGGGCAGGCCGACGTCGACCAGGTGTTCGTCACCCAGATCATGGGCGTCTCCCAGGCCCTGCGCGACGTCGCCACCGCCTCCGGCGACCTGGCCGACAGCGCGGACGCGATGGAGGCCGCCAGCCGCGGCTTCAACGACGCCCACGAGCGCGAGTACCGGGGCGTGTACGAGGCCGTGCAGGCCAGCCCCTACCGGCAGCCCAAGCCGGGCTTCAACCGGGTCCGCTGACCCACCGTCCGAACGACCTGGTCCCAGGGCCGCACCCCCGCCGGGGGTGCGGCCCCTTCCACGAAGAAGGAGGCCCGATGGCCACCACCGCGCAGCAGCCCGCCCAGGCCCCCGCCGACGAGCGGGTGGTCCCGGGCCACGAGATCCATCGCTCCGTGAAGCGCGAGCGCGCGGCCCACCTCGCGGCCGCCGTCGCCGTCGCGGCCGGCGCACAGTGCTACGACGGGCCCGGCGCGGTGCTGGGCGGCGTCGGCGCGCTCACCGCCGCGGGCCTGTGGCTGTACTCCAAGTCCAAGCCGGTCGGCTCCGACGGCATCGACCACATGCGGCTGCTGCGCTCCTCGCAGCGCGCCGTCCCGGTGCTCGGCTACAGCGGCATCTACCTCGCCGACGTCGTGCAGTCCCTGCACGGCGGCCTCGCGTGGTGGCAGATCGCGGTGCCCGCCGCGTGGGGCGCGCTGATGGCGTGGACCGCGCCGATCACCCGCAGCCGCGGCCTGCGCGCCCAGGCGCTCCCCAGCCCGAACGGCACCGTCGGCGACCGGGCGCCCGGCGACTACCCGGGCTTCCTCGCCTGGCTGTGGACCCGGGCCGAGCGCACCGCCGGCACCCGCCTGGTCGCCGTCGAGCAGATGCGCGCCGACCGGCCCGACTTCGAAGCCGTGATCGTGGCGCAGCAGGGCCGCGAGGTGCCGAAGCTGACGCCGGAGGCGCTGGCCGCGGTGTTCGACTTCCCCGTCGGCACGGTGGAGCTGCGGGCGGTGCGCGGCTCGGGGCCGGGCCGGATGCGGCTGATCGCCCGTCCGACGCTGCCCGCGATGACCGACCAGGACGCCGCCGACTTCCCCTCCTTCTGGGAGGAGCGGGTCTGCGGGGACGGCGGCGCGGCGCCGGGGGTGGAGATCGTGCGCTACCGGGTCGAGGCCGACCGGATCGTGGCGCAGGTCCAGGCCCCGATCGGCCGGGAGATCCACCTCCCGCACGGCAAGCTGTGCTCCTCGCTGGGCATCGACGACGTCTCCCGGCTGGTGATCGAGACCGACGGCGTGCGCAACGGCCTGGTGTCGATCTACAAGCGCAACCCGCTGATGCGGGTGCGCGCCGCGACGCCCGCGGACCTGACGATGGACGACAAGGGCCGCATCGCCATCGGCGTGCGGCACGACGGCAAGCCCTCCAGGGCGCGGCTGTGGGACCCGCAGCTCGGCGCGATCCGCGGGATCACCGCCGGGGCGACCGGCGCGGGCAAGAGCGTGCTGCAGCTGCTGCTGCTGGTGGGTGAGCGCCTGTCCGGGATCATCTCCTGGGTCGGTGACCTCCAGGGCGGCAAGAGCTTGCCGGAGGCCGAGGGCCAGGTCGACTGGTTCGCGAAGGGCGAGTACGAGGTCCTCGGGATGCTGCTGGCCGCGCACGCGGTCATGAAGTACCGCGAGCGCGAGTCGAAGGACCGCGGCGACTTCGCGCTGAACCGGCCCTGGCGGCTGCTGTCGATCACCCTGGACGAGATCAACCGCCTGCTGTCCCACCCCAACGAGGTCATCAAGGCCATCGCGGCCTACCTGATCGCCGACATCCAGAAGACCGGCCGCAAGGTCGGCGTCGGCGTGCGCCTGGCCGTCCAGTCCCTGCACCTGAAGGACCTGGGCGACGAGGAGGCGATCCGGCAGCAGGGCAAGTCCGGCATGGTCGTTTTGATGCGGACCCTGTCCTCCAGCACCCAGTCCATGGGCCTGGACGGCATCGCCCCGCTCGGCTTCCAGATGGAGAACATCCCCGCCCGGATCTACGAGACCGGCCAGATCGAAGCCCTGTTCAATGGCGAGGAGGACGACGACGGCGAGAGCACCGCGGGGATGGCGTACATCTTCTCCGACGGCCGCGCCGAGTTCATGCGCACCTTCAACGCCCGCAAGGAAGACGGCCTGTACGTCGACCTGATCGAGCTGTTCGGCGACGGCGAGGTGCCCACCCTCACCCCCGGCGAGGCCGCGGTCGCCAGCGAGGCGTACGCCTGGCGCCACGACCACGAGCAGCTCGCCGTCGTCCTCCAGGCGCTCCTCGCCGCCCAGGGCATCAGCACCGCGCCCGAGGAGGCGGCCATGGTCAACGCCCT
Organism: Kitasatospora sp. NPDC004272; assembly: GCF_053603035.1. Taxonomy (NCBI): domain Bacteria; kingdom Bacillati; phylum Actinomycetota; class Actinomycetes; order Kitasatosporales; family Streptomycetaceae; genus Kitasatospora; species Kitasatospora sp. NPDC004272. The sequence goes on from NZ_JBSGET010000062.1 coordinate 9,816, forward strand.
GGCGAAGGCCAAGGCCGGCGGCAAGAAGAAGGCCGGCGGCGCCAGTTCCGGCCCGACCCTGCCCGAGCGCGTCTACGAGCTCCTCGCCGACGGCCCCAAGAGCCTCAAGGAGCTGCGCGCCGCGCTGCCCGACGCCTCCTCCTCCAGCGTCTCCAACGCCGTCAGCGCGCTGAAGGACAAGGGCCTGGCCGAGCCGGTCAGCCGCGGCGTGTGGCAGCGCATCGAAGGCGCCGGCTCCTACGGCTACGACGACGACTACAGCGACTACGACGACTGACACCGAACCCGCCAGCAGGCCGCCGCCGGACGTCTCCGGCGGCGGCCTGCTGCCTGCCCGCACCCCAACCAGAAGGAGCACCAACCGATGACCGTCTCCGCCGCCCTCGCCTTCGTGGTCGCCACGATCTTCCTGGTCCGCGCGGGCCGCTCCACCGTCGCCGCCGCGATGGTCGCCCTGATCGCCGGGTTCCTGCTGGCCTCCAGCAGCCTCGCGCCCACCATCGCCAACCTCCTCACCAGCATCGGCGGCGCGCTCAGCAACATCGTCTGACCGCCGCGACGCCTCCCCGGGTCCTCGCCCCGCACCACCGGGCGAGGACCCGAGAAGACGCCGCAGCACTACCCGAACCGACCGTCCCGCCACCGTCCAGGAGGAAGCCGTGCACACCGACCCCGCCCAGCCCACCGCCGTCGCCGAGTCCGGCCTGCTCCTGCCGCCCGGCTACATCACCGCCCTCGACCCGGCCACCGGCCAGCTCGTCGCCATCCGCACCCAGGAGCAGCCGCTCCCCATCCCTGCGGTCCCCGCCGCGCAGCCGGCCGCCGAGCCGGGCCTGCTGGAGCGGGCGCAGCGCTACGCCGCCGAGCAGCCCGACCCGATCCCCGCGACCGCGCCCCCGGCCTGGCAGGGCGTCAGCCCGGTGGTCGGGCAGGCGGTCGTCCTGGGCGGCATCGCCTCGATGGGGATGCTCGCCGCCGGCGGCGCCGTCTACCTCGCCTGCGGCGGCCTGCAGATGGCCGGACCCTGGCTGAACGACGCGACCCGCTTCCTGGGCGGCGCGGCGCTGCTGCTGGTGACCGCTGCCGCGGTGGCGGCCCTCGCGGTGCGCAAGCTCAAGGCGAAGACGACCACCACCGGCGACGGCACGGTGGTCAACGCGCTGTTCCACCGGCACACCGAGATGCACGTCGGCAAGCAGTCGGCCGGCTGGAAGGGCAGCGTCACCAACAACGTGAAGTGACCGGCCCTCAGTCGTCGTCCTCGTCGTCGAGGTAGATCCGGCCGTCGTCGCCCAGGTACGCCGGGTAGACGTAGTCGCCGATCAGCACCCCGTCCGGGACGATCACCAGATCTCCGTAGTCGTCGTCCAGGTGCACGACGCCGTCCTCGTCGGTCCACACGTCGTAGGCGACTCCGCCGGCGACCACCGCGTCGAAATCGAAGCCCGCATCCGGCCGACGGTCGAACCAGCCCACGACGCCCTCCCCTTTCACGACTTCCCTGGCGGTGACCCAGCCTGACGCACCGCCAGGAGAGAACACCAGCCCTCTTCACTCCAAGGAGTTCCCCGTGACCGAGCCCCAGCACACCGTCCACACCGCTCCCGTGACCGGCTCCGGCCGCACCCCCGCCCTTCTCGCCCTGGTCGCCGCCGCCCAGGCCCGCGGCTCCGAGGTGTGGCTGGCCGACCCCGCCGAGCGCCACCACGACCTGGCCGACCACGTCGACCGGCACGCCGCCGGAGCGGACGCCACCGTCGCCCTGCTGAAGGACGCCGACGCCCTGATCCGCGAGCGCCAGGACGCCGCCCGCGACGGCCAGCCGGACGGGCCCGTCGTGCGGGTCCTGCTCGACGGCCTGCCCGCCGTCCTCCAGCGGCCCGGCGTCGCCGAGCTGATCGAGCAGATCCTGCGCACCGGCCGCAAGAACGGCGTCCTGGAGAGCGCCCTGGAGGAAGCGGACGGCAGCACCTTCCGCGGCCACCCGGCGCTGCGCGAGCTGTTCACCCAGCCCCGGACCGCCGCCTTCTGATCCGGCCGACCCGTCTCGTCGCCGCTGCGCCCGCCCCGCCGACCCCGGCCGGGCGGGCGCAGCGGCGACGGGGCAGGCCGACCGGCCCGCACCGCCCCCTGTCCCCGCATCAGGAAGGTCCCGCCTTGGCGCTGTGGCGCAAGCCCGCTCCTCCGCCCGTCATCGGTGTCCTCACCGGTCCCCCGCCGCCGCCCACCTGGTGGCAGAGCAACCGGCACCTCGTCCTGCTCGCCGCCGGCGTCGTCGCCGGATTCTGGCTCGCCGTGAAGTTCGGCGTCGCCGCCGAGGCCGTCCCGGCCTGCCCGCCCCGCACCTCCTACACCGCCAGTCCCACGCCCGCGCCCACCGGCGCCCACCACTGAGGAGCAACCCGCCATGACCACCGAGAACCCCGAGCACACCCAGCAGCAGCGCCACCAGCAGCAGTACGACCAGCTGATGCAGCTCACCAACGACCCCGCCGCCGCCCCGGCCGGGCCCGGGCACCTGGAGCGTCTGCTCGTGACGCTTGCCGACTTCGCCACCGACCGGGCGCTGCCGTGGCTGCGCCGCCGCGGCCGCGACATCGAGGACGCCGTGACCGGCGGCTGGGACAACACCGCCGCCTGGCTGCGCCTGCTGGCCTACCTCACCGTCCTCGCGGGCCTGGCCGGCATCGTCGACACCATCACCCCGCTCGCGGCCCGCTTCTGGCAGCACACCATGATCGGCGAACACCACAACGGCGTACTCGCCACCGTCACCCGCCCCGTCCACGCCTACCTCACCGCCCACTCCGGCCTGCCCGCCGACACCGCCACCGTCTGGGCGCTGTGGCAGGTCGCCGGGCCGGTGTCCTTCGTGCTGGCCGCGATCGGCTTCACCAGCGCCCGCGTCCTGTGGACCGGCTACGGCGCGGCGACCGCCGCGATGGTCTGGGCTGCCACCCCGGCCACCGGCCGCCCCGTCGCCACCGCCCTGGCCGTCGCCTGCTGGGTGCTGCTCAGCACCGCCGCCCTCCACGGCCTGCGCCTGCGCCCCACCCTGGTCGTCCCGGTCCGGGTCCGCGTGAAGCCGAACATCAACGTCACCACCGTCCCCCGGCCCAAGGGCAAGCCCGCCCGCTCCACGTTCGGCACCTGGTAGCCGCCGCACCCGCCCCGGCCGGGGCCGGCCACCCGGCCCCGGCCCTCCTCCCCGTCCCGCTCTGACCGAGAGGCCGCCATGTCCGCGCCCGCGTTCGACGTCCAGGTCATCAACACCGACGACTACCCGCTGATCATCACCGTCGACAAGAACAGCGTCGCCCAGGTCCACGGCCACATCCCGGCCGCCACCGTCGCCGAGATCCTGCGCCACCTCGCCGCCCACTTCGAACAGCAGGCCACCACCAACTGACCCGCCCAGGAAGGAGCGCTTGGTGCGCGCGATCGACCTCGACCCGGCTGGCGAGACGCACGGCACCCCGACCTACCCCTGGCGCTTCGGGCCCGAGAAGAACCAGATGGCCACCCGCCGCCAGCTGCGCGAGATGGGCCTGCGCCCTGGCGGCCAGGCTGTCGCAGCCCAGGTGGTGTGCCGGGGCGGCAAGCGCGTCGGTTACCTCTTCCCGGTCGCCGGAGCCAAGCCGGTCCGCCCGATGACCCCCGCCCGTGCCCGTGCCCTGGCCGCCGCCATGAAGGCCCGTTCCACCTGCCCGCTGTGCCAGGTCACCTACGACTACTGCCTGCCGCTGCGCACGCTGGGCTCCTGCCTGCCCTGCAGCGAACTGTCCGACGAGGAACGCGAGCAGCTCGCCGCGCTGCGCCCCTGAACGTCCGGGCCGCGACGCTGCCCACCACCGCGCCCCGCTCCGCCGCGCCGATCCGGCCTGGCGGAGCGGGGCGCGGTGGTGCGCGGCGCGGCCGCCCGGCCGGACCCGCCCACCTCCAGAGAGTGAGCCCATGACCGACACCACCAACACCCCCACCGACGAGACCACCCAGTCCGGTCACAAGAAGGCCGAGACGATCCGCTACACCGCGGACGTCGTCGCGGTGCGGCCCGACGGCCGCGTCCTGCTGATCGAGCGCGGCCACGCCCCCTACGCCGGGCTGCTGGCCCTCCCGGGCGGCCACGTCGACTCCGGCGAGACCGCCCGGGAGGCCGCGGTGCGCGAGCTGCACGAGGAGACCGGCGTCCTGGTCGACCCGGACGACCTGGTCCTCCTCGGCGTCTACGACGAGCCCGGCCGCGACCCGCGAGGCCGCTACGTCGGCGCCGCCTACCTCGCCCGCGTCCCCGCCGGCACCGAGGCCCGCGCCGGCGACGACGCCGCCTCCGTCCACTGGGTCCCGCTCGACGCGCTGCCCGAGCAGCTCGCCTTCGACCACCACCTGGTCCTCGCCGACGCCCGCCGGTTCCTCTCCGGGCACTGACGCTGCCCACCACCACGCCCGCCCGCCACGCCACCCAGGTGCGGCGGGCGGGCGCGGTGGTGCGCGGCGCGGCCGCCCGGCCGAACACCACTCCGTCCAACGCCAACCCCTGGAGGAACCCGTGAACCAGCGTCTGCTCCGCCTGCTGCCCGCCCGTCTCGCTCACCGCCTCGGCTACCGCCTCGCCCTGCACGACCCCGCAGACCTGGCCGCCGCCCTGGAGGCCAACCTCGACCGCGCCCGCGCCGACCGCGACGCCGAAACCCGCGCCGCTCTGAGCAAGCTCACCGCGCCGCTGGAGTTCCAGCCCGGCCTGGTCGACCTGCACCAGGAGATCGCCGACGTCGTCATCTACCTGTGCGGCGTCGCGGCGGCGTCCGAAACCAACCTCGACCTGCACGACCCCCGCCAGCGCGCCCTCTACCGGGCGCTGCTGGAGGCCCTCACCGCGTCCGAGAAGCTCCGCACCCGCGTCGCCGAAGCCGCCGCCCTGGCCCTGCCGATCGACGAGAACGCCGCCGAGCTCCAGCACAGCTGAACCGTCCGGACACCGACGCTGCCCACCACCGCGCCCGCCCGCCGCACCCACCAGGTCCGGCGGGCGGGCGCCATGGTGCGCGGCGCGGCCGCCCGGCCGACCCCCGCTTCCTGGAGGACCCGTGAAGACCGACACCACCGCTGCCCGCTTCGCCGCCGCCTACGCCCTGCTGCGCGCCGGGGCGGACGTCGGCGACCACCTCGTCCAGAGCGACCACTGCGCCCGCACCAAGGGCGCCACCAACCAGGTGCCGGCCATCGGTGACGACGGCACCGTCCACGGCACCGCGGCCGGCCGCCGCGCCTGCGCCCTGCACTGCCTGACCTACACCGCCACGCAGGCCGCAGCCGTCCTGATCGGGGCCCGGGCGCTGGGCCTGCGGCTGCGTCCCGGCCAGGTCGCCGCGGCCCTCGCGATCTCCGGCCTCACCCACTACGCCATCGACCGCCGCGTCCCGGGCGGTCTGCTGCAGCGGTTCGCCGACGCCACCGGCAAGGGCAACTTCTTCCGCCTCGCCGACCACGGCATCAACGGCGCGTACTGCATGGACGGAGCCGTCCACCACGCCTTCGAGACGGTCGCCGCCGCCGTCCTGGCCCGCTGACGACCGCTCACCAGCCCGTGGAAGGACAGCCCATGCACCACACCGCGCCCGCCCTCGCCCCGGTCGACCCCGGCGTCCTGGTCGTCATGGTCGGGGCGAGCGGCTCGGGGAAGTCCCACCTCCTGCGCCACCTGCCCGCCCACCAGATCGTCAGCCTGGACCGGCTGCGCGCCGTGGTCTCCGAGCCCGGCGACCAGGACGCCACCGCCGACGCCGTCCTGCTCCAGCACCAGATCCTCGGCATGCGCCTGCGCCGCGCCCGAACGACGGCGGTCGACAACACCTCGGTCGAGCAACTGCACCGCCTGCAGCTGGTGGAGCTGGCGCACCAACACGGCCGGCGGTGCATCGCGGCGTGGGTGGACGCTCCGCTGCCCACCTGCCTGGCCCGCAATGCCGCCCGCCCGGACCACGAGCGCGTGCCCGAGGACGTCCTGCGCTGGCAGCACGCGATGGCCCGCTCCGCCCGCCTGACGCTGCCCGACGAGGGCTTCGACGAGATCCGGCACCACCGCACCGCCTGACCGACACCCGCGACCACCGGAAGGAATCCCGATGAGCACCAGCACCACCTGGGCCACCACCTGGCCCGAGGGCGTCCTCGCCCGATACCTGACCGTCGGCGGCGCCCACGTCGACCTGACGACCCACCGGTTCCGGACCAACTACACCGCCCAGGGCCGCCCCTACGTCAGCGACCGCTGGCACGAGGTCGACGGCTTCACCTGGACCTGCCGGGGCTGCGACACCCGCGGCTCGGTGAATGCCTTCGGCGACCCGTACCTGCCGGGCGAGAGGCAGAAGGCCCACGAGGACGCGAACGGCCACGCCGCCGCCTGCCGCTCGATGCCCCGCCCCGGCCGCTGACGCACCGGAGTTCTCCGGGCCGTGACGCTGCCCGCCACCGCGCCCCGCCGTCGAGCCCTCCAAGGCCCGGCCGGCGGGGCGCAGTGGCGAGCGGCGCGGCCGCCCGGCCGGACCCCACTCCTGATCGGAGAACCGTGGTACCCGAAACCGCCTCCACCGCCCCCGAGTCCTGCGACCGCCGGCTGCTGCAGCTGCAGCAGACCGAGTCCCCGCTGATCGCCCAGCTCGCCGCCGCGATCGGCCACCTGCGCACCGCCGGCGAGCACACCGGCCCCGGCCAGAACCTCGCCCACTACCCCGGCCGCACCGGCCGGGACCTGACGAGCTGGGTCGGAGGCAACGTCCAGGCGATCGCCGAACTCCTCGGCCCCCTGATCGCCGCGCACACCCGCGTGGAGATCACCAGCTACGGCGTTCTGCACCAGGACCCGCCGCTCGGCGACGCGCTGACGCTCGACCTGACCACCGCGCTGCGCAACCCGCCGGAGGACCCGGAGGTACGCGAGGTGATGCTCCGCTCCAGCGGCTTGGACCAGGTCGTCTACGACTATGTCCTGGACACCGCCGGAGCGCTCGCGATCGCCGAGCGGACCGTGGAGCGGGTCCTGGCCCAGGCCGCCGCCCTGTCCGGCGAGACGGTCCTGCTGCACGTCTACTGCCAGGGCGGCAAGCACCGCAGTGTCGCCCTGGCCCGCAAGGTCGGTGAACTGCTCCGCGCCCTGGGTGCGGACGTGAGCGAGACCCACCGCCACGTCCACCTGCCCGTCGTCGAGACCGCGTCCCTCCCGGCCGGGCCAGTCCTGGCCGAGCGGATCAGCGACGACCCGACGGGAGCCTGGGCATGAAGCGCACCCGGCTCCTGATCGCCGCGACCGGCACCGTGCTCGCCACCGCGGGCGCCGCGATCCGCCTGCGCCGCCGCACCGTCCCCGCGGCCGCCGTCACCGCCGGCCGGCCGCAGGAGGACCGGTGGGGTGAACTGCCGCCTTGCCCGCCGCCGCGCGAGGGCGTCGCCTACCTGCACGACTGGCTGGCCTCCGGCGACTGGAGCGAGCCCGGCGAGGTCCTCCAGGCGCTGCGGGAACAGGCCCCGGCCCGGCTGCTCGCGGACCTGGCCCGCGACCTGGCCACCGACCTGAACGCCGCCGGCCACCACGGCTCGGCCGCCCGGGCCCGCGAGGCCGAGCAGCTGCTGCGCCGGGCCGCCGACCTCCTCGGCGAGTACGACGACGCCGACCTGGACGAGGACGGATCGCCGTGCCCGGACGAGCCCCACCCCGGCGACTGCCCCGGCGGCTGCGGGGGCGACGGCGTCCTCATGGAGATCATGACCTGGGACGACCAGGGCGACGGCATCTACGTCCCGGTCCACCAGGAGCCCGTCGAATGCCCCGGCGACCAGGAACCCGCACCCCATCCCGAGGACTGCGTCGACTGCGCGGGCACCGGCTTCACCTTCGAGGGCGGCTACCGGCACCTGTGCCTGCGCAGCCGGCTCCCCGCACCGCACCCGCCGGTCGACGACCCGTGGGCCAGCGCCCCGGCGTACAGCGTCGGTGACACCTGCCCGTTCTGACGGCCTTTCACCGCGCCGCGGCCCGCCTGACGCATCAGGCGGGCCGCGGCCTTCCCGGGCGCGGCCGCACCTGCCTGCACAGCCGACCGGCCGCCCCGGACCCCTCCGGCATCAAAGACCGCAAGGAGAACCCAGTATGGCCACCGCCCTCCTGCCCCGCTTCGTCTCCCCCGCGCAGCGCCACCACGCCGCCGCCGCGATCCGCGCCATCGGGCGCCTCGCCCCGCGTCCGGCCCGCGCCCGCTACGCCTGCGCCACCTGCTCGGTGGCCTGGTCCGGGCCCGAGGCCGACTGCTGGAACTGCGGCCTGCCCGCCACCCACTCCAGCAACGACGCCTCCCTGCTCCACCTGCTGCTCCTGAGCCCCGTCATCGCCGGCGCGCCGAAGGCCCGCGCCCGGTGACCGGCCGACAGCTCCCGGACGAACTGGACCGGCGCCTGGCCGCCGAACTCGTCCCCCAGTGCCCCGCCCCGCCCCGGTGCCGCACCCGCCCCGCCGGGCCGGCCGCCTCCCCGGCCCCGGACCCGCGCGCCGCCGAACACCGCGCCGAACTCCTTGCCGCCCTGCGCACCCCCCGCCCCCGCACCGCCCCGAACCCGAAGGAGACCGCAGCATGAGCACCGACCCCCACCGCCAGGCCGTGCCGCTCGACCTGATCCTCGGCCCTCACCTCGCCGCCACCGTCATCCGCCGCACCGCCGACGCCCTCCAGCAGCAGGACCTGCTGCCCGAGACGGTCGCGCTGCGCCTGGCGTGCGAGCGCGCCAGCGACGGCGACCCGCTCGTCCTGGCCGCGCCCGGCCAGATCTGGGAGCTGCGCGCGGACGTCGACCCCGACGACGCCCCCGCCCGCCGCCTCGCCATCCACCTGCGCCTGACCAGTCCGCCGACCGTCTACGTCTCCGACCCGGACGACCCGGCCGGCGACGACGCGGCGATCGACGAACTGCTCCTCGAGGTCCTGGACCTCTACACCCTCGCCTCCTGGGACGTGCGCTTCCTCGCCCCCGACCCGGTCGCCTGATGCCCACCGACACCGCCGACCCGGTCGCGGTGATGAAGGCCGCGGAGAGCCTCGCCCTCACCCCGACCTCGCACCGCCAGGACGCCGACGCCGCCACCCGCACCGCCCGCGCAGCCCGCAGCAAGGACGACCTGGTCCTGCTCCTGGACGCCCTCGGCCTGCCCGGCGACGAGCCCGAGATCACCCGGCTCCTGCCCCACCTCTCCACCCCCAAGGCCGGCACCCCCGGCCGCCTCGACCCCTTCGGAGGGAACACCGTGCCCAGCACCACCACCCCGGCCGCCCGCCCCGAGCACGACGTCCTGGCGAACCTCGACCCGATGACCCGCGAAGTCGCCCTTTCCATGCGCGCCAAGGGCGACAGCCCGCTGAAGATCCTGGCCGCCACCGGCCTGGACGAGAACGACCTCCAGCGCCTCATCGCCCAGCACCCCGACGCCGCCAAGCAGGCCTCGCCCTACGGCAACGCCGTGGACGAGCTCCTCGCCTGGGCCGACCAGCACCCGCAGGTGAAGGTCCGCCGCCTTGCCGAGCAGACCCGCGACTCGCTGGACAAGCTCCTCGCCCAGCGCACCGGCGACCAGGCCGTCGCGAAGCACGAGGCCGAGGTCGCCGCCCTCAAGGCCCGGCTGCAGCGCGCCGAGCAGGCACTGCGCGACGCCAAGGCCGGCAAGCCCACCACCACCGCCCGCACCGCCGCCCCGGCGGCCGGGGCCGACCTGGCGCAGCCCGCCGAGAAGGCCACCCGCAACGAGATCCGCGCCTGGGCCACCCAGCACGGCCACACCGTCGCCGACCGCGGCGTCATCCCCCAGGCCGTCCTGCGCGCCTGGTACGACGCCCACCCCGACACGCTCGCCCAGGCCGGCTGACCATGGCCGCCCGCCCGAGCACCACGCCGGGCGACACCGCCGGTGCGGGCAGGGTCACCCTGCTGCGCACCGGCGGCGGCGCCGGACCGGGCTGGGGCGCCTACGCCCTGCTCTACGCCACCCGGCCCGCCGACGGCGGACTCACCGAGGCCGTGATCGGCTACTGCGCGCCGGACGCCGACCTGCTCCACCCCGCGTGGGGCCTGCACGAACAGCGGCCCCACGGTCCGGCCGGCACCGCCCGCCGACCGCTCGGCGAGTACGCGGCCGCGGCCAACCCGCCCCGGGGCCGGGGCGAGCCCCCTGGCGCCTACGCCCAGCGCCTCGCGCTGTTCCTGCTGCGGATCGCCGCCGCGAGCCGCCTCGTCCCCTCCCCGCGCATCACCGACCTGCCCTGGGCCTCCTGGACGCTGGCCACCGACCAGCACGTCCACCTCACCCCCGACCCGGACCACCCCGGCCGGGGCTGGGCCGGCCACCACCAGGTCCGCGTCGGACGCCTCCTCACCCTCCAGCCCAAGCAGCCATGACCCAGACGGCGGCCCCGCCCGGGGCCGCCGTTCCCGCCGCGTCCCCGGAAGGGAGCAGCACCGCCATGACCACCGCCACCGCCCTGATCGCCCGCGCCGAGGCCAGCCTCGACCGCTACCAACACGCCCCGGGCCACGAGAACACCGACGCCGCCCGCGCCCTGCACCGCGACCTGCTCGCCCTCCTTCCCGCCGCCCGGACGCTGCTCGCCGAACGCGACGACCTCGCCCGCCGCCTGGAGGCCGCCCGCCGCGACCCGCTCACCGGACTGCCCGCCCGCGCCGCCTTCACCACCGCCGCGGAGCAGCTGCTCGCCACCGCGGCCGCCCCGGCCGTGCTGATGGTCGACCTGGTCGACTTCAAGGCCGTCAACGACACCCACGGCCACGAGACCGGAGACGCGGTCCTCACCGCCACCGGTCGCCGCCTGGCCCACTGGGCCGGGACGGGCGCCGTCGTCGGCCGACTCGGCGGCGACGAGTTCGCCGCCGCCCTCGACACCGACCCCGCCGCCCTGCCCGAGCGGCTCGCCGCCCTCCGCCAGCTCCTGGAGCAGCCCGTCGACCACCACGGCCACCGGCTCGCCGTCGGCGCGTCCATCGGAGCCGCGACCCTCACCGACCACCCCGCCCGTGACCTCTCCGCCCTTCTCCACGCCGCCGACCTCGCCATGTACGCCGACAAGGGCCACGGCCGCCGCGGCCGCCGCCAGCACATCCGTGCCGCCTGACCCAGGAAGGACCACCCCGATGCCCCGTCCGACCATGCCCGTCACCGGCATCCACGCCGACGGCACCCCCTGCACCCACCTCGTCAACACCCGCACCGGCCGCCCCAAGGACCCGACCATCGACTGCACCGGCCGCACCGGATACGGCGCCACCTGCTCCGCCTGCGGCGAGACCATCACCAACTACCTCAAGCTCCTCGTCACCCCCGAGGCCGCCAAGCACCTGCGCCAGCACGCCCACTGACACCAGGAGGACCCACCGTGCCTGCTCCCGCCGGCTTCACCACCGCCTACGGCGTCACCATCTCGGCCTGCGACGAGGACTTCGAGGCCTACGTCGCCCTCGGCCACCACGACCCGAGCCGAATGACCGCCGCCGCCAACCACGTGCTGCGCGCCGAGTCCGCCGAGCGCTACCGCCCCATCGTCGGCGAGCTGCCGCGCATCGACCACACCTTCGCCGTCATCACCGAGCGCCAGGCCGACGAGGACGGCGAAGGCGGCGGCTGGACCCTCGACTTCACCGGCCCGGACGCGGCCAGCACCCAGCCGGTCACCCTCCTCACCGTCACCGGCCTGGGCGACTTCGAGCTGCTGGCCACTCCGAGCCACTGCCCCAACTGCGCCCGCCTGACCAACACCGCCCACTACATGCGCACCGAGATGCAGAAGCTCGGCGAGCCCGGACTGCTTGGCCACGACTGCCGTACCTGCGGCACCATCTGGCCCGCCACCAGCCGCAACGACCAGCACCGGCCCTCGGCCTGCTGAGCTGCAACACCCAGCGACAAGGGCCCGTCTCCGGCTTAGCGCCGGGACGGGCCCTTTTGCGTTTCAGGGGTAAGAATTTCTTACCTCCCGGCTCGGCTACTCGACCACCTCGGCGTCGACGGGAATCAGCCGCCGCGCAGCGGCGATCCGCATCTTCACCCGGTCGACCTCCGCTTCAATGCTGTCCAGGTACGTGCCGAGCGCGACCGGGTCGACGTCCGCGGCCGTCTTCACCGCACCCGGAGCGAGCGGCTTGTAGGCCCGCTCACGCAGCCAGTCAGCGGCCTTGCTCAGCGCCAGCAGTTGCGCGGGCACCGCCGTGTCGTCTGCCGCGGGGGAGCCGGAGTCCGAGTCCGTGCTCTTCTGCTGGGCCGGGATGGACTTCTTGTCGAGCGGCTCGGCGGCCGCCTCGCTGAGCATCGCCGCGGTGGGCCGCTCCCGGCCGGCCGCGGCCGCCTTCCTCCGAGCCGCTTCCACAACCGCCTCGGCGCGCTCGACGCCGGACTTGGCGACCACCTCCGCGACGACCTTGCGCGCGGACGCCTGGGTGAGCTGCTCACGGAGTTCGGGCTTGAGCTGGGCAACGGCCCGGATCCGCTCGGCGTCCTTCAGCAGCTCGAAGATGTACTTCTCCGCGACCTCCAGGACCCCGGCCGCCCACTGGGCGAAGTTGTCGGCTCCGGCCTCCTTGTGGAGCTCACGCTCCCTGGCGACCTCCAGCAGCACGCCCTTGGTGAGGACGACGTAGTCCTCGGCGGCCGCCCCGAGACGGCTGATCTCCCGCAGGCGCTCGGTGACGAGCGCCAGCTGCTCCTGCCGGGAGCCGGAGATGTCCGCAGCGGTCAGCAGCCGGCCACCGGCGAACACCGAGGCGGTGTTCCCCGTCCACTTCGCCACCACGCCGCCAGCTGCCGAGCCGTCCTGCTCCTGGCCGGAGGAGCTGGCCCGGCTCCGTCGGCCGCCGAGCGCGGAGCCGAGTCCGGCCGCGCGGTCACTGCCAGCGGCCTGCCCGGACGGCGCGATGCCGAACGCCGCTCCGGGAGTCGTTGTTCCGTCGCTGGGTCGAAGGGCCCCCAGGCCGTTCATGCCATCTCGCTTTCGTTCTCGCGCTGCGCGATCCGGGAGAAGATCTCCCGGGTGAGGGCAGCCATGTCCTCGGACACCGAGGCCGACGTCGGGCTGACGACCTGCTCGCGCTGGGCGGTGCCGGCGCGCAGCTGCCAGAACTTCGGATTGTCCTTCGCCGCCTGCTCCAGTTCGTGCAGCAACACGCCCCGCTTGCGGGCCTGGCGGGCCACCGCTTCGGAGGAGCGGACCATACTCTCGAACATCAGATGGTCGGACCCGAGGACTTCCTCCACCTCGGCGCGCACCTCGCGGTGGATGGCCGTCGCGTTGCTGCCGGAGGCGAACAGCAGGACGCCGAGCAGCGCCAGGTCCGGGTTGGAGAACTCCCGGACGAGAGCGAACTCCTTGCTGATGTCGCCCAGGCCGTCGGTGATGCTGCCCGGGTCCGACTTCACGGGCACGACCAGCCAGCGGCCGGCCGCCAGGCACAGCTGCAGCAGCGGCGGGTTCTCCGGGGGCGAGTCGATGACGACCAGGTCGTAGTCGGGCGCGATGCTCTGGAGGGCGACGGCCAGCATCAGCGACTGGGTGATGGGCTTGTTCGGGAACCGCAGGGCGAGATCGCCCGGCAGGTCGCCGACCCGCTTCCCGCCGACGATGACGTCGAGGCCCGGACGAACGCCCCGGATCGGGGTCAGGGGCTTGCCCCAGAGCACGCTCTCGTGCAGCGCGGCGCCGTCGTCGTCCAGCGGCCCCTTGCGGAATCCGAGTTCCCGGCCAACGTGCCCCTGGCCATTGACGTCGATCAGCAGACTGCTTATCCCGTCGGCGGCAGCCAGACCGGCCATGTTGCTGGCGATGGTCGTCTTGCCGACGCCGCCCTTCCCGTTGCCGATCACGACCACCCGGTCCAGCGCCTCCCGGTCGATCTCCGGAGGCACCTCCCTCTCCTGTGCGGCCAGCACATCACCCTCCGAATCGCGAGTCCTTGCGGGCGCCATGTTCCCACGAGCCCGATGATCGACTGCTGCACACCGCTGGACCGAGGGCGCTCTTGTCCGACCAGTGCGCTGTTCGGCGAGCCGAGCGAGCGCTCGAACGGTCGGCGACCTCCTCCCGCAGTGAGACGGCTCCGGGGGAGGACTGCCGGGGTAAGAAATTCTTACCCCGGCACCAGAGCCGACCCGCGGACTGCACAGCGGTCTACGACGGCTCCCTGCCCGGTCCTCTTCCGGGCGCTCCTCAGAAGCCGAGGGCTTCGAGGTCGTCCGCGGGCCTGGTGTCCGCGATGATGACGCCGCTGAACTGGGAGTCGGTGAGGACGCGCAGGCCGGCGTTGCGCAGGATGGCGGCGAGCGCGACGTCGAGGGTCTGGTCCACGGCCCGGGCGAAGCGGTCGGCGGGATCGCCGATCTCGGCTTCGTCGTCGAGGGCGGTCAGGTCGGCACCGGGCCTCCAGGAGACGGCGACGGAGCCGGACGGCCAGCCGGCTGACGCCTTGCCCATCAGGGTGACGACGATGCCGGGAGTGTCGGGGGTGGTGCTGACCGGGAGGCCGACCAGGTCGAGGGCGCGCTTGAGGCGGGGCAGGATCCGCTCGGTGCGCATGTCGCCGCGCATGCCTTCGGCTTCGTCGGTCATGCCGAGGAAGTCGGCCAGTTCGAGAAGCTCCTGCCGGCGCTCGGGGCCCAGGCCGGGCTGCTCGTCGGTGGTCGTCCCGGGGTGGGAGGTCATCGGTTCTCCAGGTGCTGGTCAGGTTGGGGGGTGGTGCGCTTCGGTGTCGTGGCCGGGGGGACCGGGGTTTGGTGCGTCACTCCTGCCGTAGGGGGCGTTCGTCCCACTCCCAGCGGCCCACGCCGTGCAGCCAGTGGGTGTCGGGGCGCCCCACCGTCTTGAAGATCGCGCGGACCCCGGCGGCATCCTGGCGGCCGCGGTGGAACTTGAAGGCGTACATCACGCCCTTGATCTCGTTGCGGCAGTACTGCCACGGCTCGACTCCGCACTGGGGGCAGGCGGTCTCCGCGCAGGCCCGCCAAGCCCGCGCGTAGGCGGCTTCGAGGTCGAGGATCGTGATGTCGGTGGCCTGGGCGCCGAACTCCGCGCAGAAGGCGGCCCGGTCGTCCACCTCCGCGATCGTGACGGGGGTGGTCGCCGCGATGGCCAGTACCAGGTCGCCGGGCCGCAGGGGGTGGCCGCTGAGCTGGGTGCGCTTGCGCTGGCCGTTCCCGTCGTAGTGGCTGACGAAGCCGTGCTCGGTGATCGTCACGAGGGTGACCGCCGGGTCGGACAGCGGGGGGAAGTCCTTCATCCGGCTGACCTTGGGCATGCGCATCGTTCGGTAGGTCATCGCCCGATCGTGCACCCAAGTTCCCTGCGCGGGCAGGCGATTGGCGAATTCCGGCGAGGGTTGGGCTTCTGCCCGGTCGGATGCTTCCGCGCGCCCTTGACGTCCCGTCAGGAGCGGCGGGACGGTGAGGGTCGCAAGGACTCGCAACCGGCTTGGCACAAGGAGCGGTCATGGCACTACGGTTCAGGGGCATCGATCCCGAGTCGCCCAACGGGGGCTCGCCGACGGTGTGGCTGGAGGACGAGAAGGCGGAGATCGTCGTCCAGGGCTGGCTGCCCGACATGGAGATGTACCGGGCGATCAGCGAGACGGAGTGGGCGCCCGGCCACGGCGTGGGCGTGCCGGACCACGAGGGCGTCGTCCGGATCCCGGTCCGCATGATCCCGTTCCTGCGAAAGGTGTGCGATGACGCCGAGCGTGCCGGACTTTGGCGCCCTGCTGAGGAGCGCTGAGCGTTCCGCCTGCCACCTGGAGATGCGCGACTCCTACGGCGAGGATGCAGTGTTCGCCGACTGGCGCGCGGGCCTGCCGGTCGAGCGGCCCGAGGCGTACGACCTGCCCGAGGAGTACACCAACTGGGCGGCGCTGGTGCGGGAGACGGTCGGCCGCGGGGTGCAGGTGCGGCGGGCCCGGGTCGTCTCGGAGCCGGCCAGCGCCTACATCCGGTGGGAGCACGCGATCACCGAGCGGCACAACGTCGCGCTCGGCGAGCAGGTGCGCTGGCTGCCCCGCTCGAAGGCGTCCGACCTGCTGCTGCCGGGCAACGACCTGTGGCTGGTCGACGACTGCCGCGTGTTGTTCCACTGGTTCAGCGGCGACGGCGAGTGGGCCGGCCACGAGAGCACCGAGGACCAGGCCGTGGTGAAGGCGGTGGCCGCGGCGTTCGAAGCCGTCTGGGAGCGGGCCGTCCCGCACGCGCAGTACCCCCTCTGACCAGCCGTCCACCACCACCGCCGGGCAGCCAGCACCATGTCGTCGTCACCGTCTTCCAGCGTCCTCGAAGCTCGCAAGGCCCTCGCGGCCCGCCTGACCGGCCTGCGAAAGGACGCCCGCCTGACCGGCGATGAGCTGTCCGCCCGGTGCGGCTGGCACCCGGCCAAGACCTCCCGGATCCAGAGCGGCAAGGCCACTCCGTCCGAGGACGACCTGCGCGCCTGGTGCGCCGCCTGCGGCGCCCAGGACCAGGCCGACGACCTGATCGCCGCCGCCCGCGCGGTAGAGACGATGTACACCGAGTGGCGCCGCATGGAACGCGGCGGCCTGCGCGCCGCCCAGGAATCGGTGGCCGACCTCTACCACCGCACCCGCCACTTCCGCGTCTACGCCAGCCGCGTCATGCCTGGCATGGTCCAGATGCCCGAGTACACCGAGGCGGTGCTGCGCTCGATCCAGCGCGCCCGCGTCGAGGTCGACGACGTCACCGACGCGGTGGAGGCCCGCCTGGAGCGCCAGCGGATGCTGTTCTCCGGCCGGCAACGCTTCGGCCTGCTCATCGAGGAGTGGGTGCTGCGCGCCGCGGTGTGCGACCCGGAGACGATGGCCGCCCAGCTCGGCCACCTGCTCGCCGTCTCGGCCAGCCCGTTCGTCAGCATCGGCGTCATCCCCACCGGGCCCGGCCGCCCGCACCTTCCGGTCGAGGACTTCTACCTCTTCGACGAGGCCGAGGTCGCCGTCGAGCTGACCTCCGGCTACCTGCGGATCACCCAGCCCGGCGAGATCGCCGACTACGTCCGCACCTTCACCGACCTGGCCGCCATGGCCGTCCACGGGGCCGAGGCCCGTCAGCTCATCACCGCGGCGATAGCCACTCTCGGGTGACGTCGCGCAAGATGGCGCAACCTCGTTGAGAGCCTGGCAGCACACTCCCTACCGTCGAACCGTCGCCCGCCGTGACGGACCGGACACCCGGCCCCGGCGGGCGAACCGAGATCGCTGCGCCCGCCCGCCCCCGTCGGGTGGGCGCAGCCGTCACCGCCGACGAGAGAGCGGAGAACCACCGTGGCCGCGCACCGAACACCCCGCCCAACGGTTCGGGCTGCCGAATCCAGCTGCCGGCGGATGCGAGATGCCCGGTGACGACGACGGTCGAGGCCCCGGCGCTGCCCGCGGCCGCCAGCTCCGCCAGGGTGCTGCTGCCGTACGAGCCGCAGTCCGCGTCGGCGGCCCGGCGCCTGGTGCGCACCACGCTGCGCGCGTGGGGGCTGGACGACCTGGTCGAGGCGGGCGAACTGATCGTCAGCGAGCTGGTGGGCAACGCGGCGAAGACCGGCTGCCGGCGGAAGATGACGGTCACCCTCGAGCGGATCACCGACCGGTGCGTGCGGATCAGCGTCCGCGACGGCTCCCGTGCCCTGCCCTGCCTGATCGACGCGGGCCTGGCCGCCGTGTCGGGCCGCGGCATGGCCTTGGTCCACCACCTCACCCGCGGGCACTGGGGCGTGAGCCTGGAGCCGCTCGGTAAGACCGTCCACGCGGACCTGCGCACCCGCTCTCCCGCCCCAACGTAGCCCCCACCCGTGCCCCGGTGCGCCGGGGCCGACCCTCTACTCCTCCCGGGTTCCGGGAGGGCACCATCACGTCAGCGACGACAAGGAGCTGGGCATGGACATCGAGGCAGTCGACGGCGGCTCGGGCGGCGACGGGGGTGGCGGGGGCGACGGGCACCCGGGCACTCCGTGGACGCCGCCGCAGGACCCGCCGTCCCCGGACGGCAGCACTCCGCCCGGGGACGGGGGACACCGGAAGTGACGCTCGCACCTGAGCAGGAGGGCCGCCCCGTGCCGGGGCGGTCCTTCCCCGTCGCCGACGCCTGGGCGCCGGCCTTCGACGCCGTCCCGCGCTCGCGGTTCCTGCCGGACCTCGTCTGGGCGCACGACATGGCCACCGGGAAGAGCCAGCCCGTCGACCGGAGGGCCGACGAGGCCGACTGGCTGGCCGCGGCCGCCGCGGACATCCCGATCGTCACGCAGTGGGACGACGGCGAGCACCAGGGCGCGGAGCCCGGCACCGTGCCGACCAGCTCCGCTTCACAGCCGTCGCTGGTCGCCTCGATGCTGGACGACCTGAAGGCGGAGCCGGGGATGCGGGTGCTGGAGCAGGGCACCGGCACGGGCTGGAACGCCGCCCTGCTGAGCCACCGGCTCGGCGACGCGAACGTGACCACCGTCGAGATCGACGCCGCCGTGTCCGCCCGTGCCCGCGCGGCCCTGCACGCCGCCGGCTACCGGCCGCAGACCGTCTGCGCCGACGGCGCGCTCGGCTGGAGGGATGGGGCGCCGTACGACCGGATCACCGCGACCTACGGGCTGCGCGAGATTCCGCGGGCGTGGATCGAGCAGACCCGGCCCGGCGGGCTGATCCTGGCGCCGTTCGGCACCCACTACTCCAACGCCGACGCCCTGGTCCGCCTCACCGTGGCCGGCGATGGCACCGCGTCCGGCCCGTTCCTCCAGCAGGTGGAGTTCATGAAGATGCGCTCCCAGCGCCTGCGCTGGCCCCAGAACCCGCCGAACGGCGGCACCGTCGCCGAGTCCACCACCACCGCGGCGCTGCCCGCGCACGGCAAGTTCGACCCGTTCCCGCTCGCCGCCGGCCTGCGTCTTGGCGACGTCGTCCACGCGATCCAGCCGCACGAGGACGGCGCCCGCACCCTGTGGCTCTACTCCCTCACCGTCCCGGCCTGGGCCGCCGCGACCTTCCGCGACGGCGAGAACGAGCACCAGGTCCGCCAGTACGGCAGCCGCCGCCTCTGGAACGAGTTCGAGCAGACCATTGACTGGTGGCACCAGGCGGGCGAGCCCGGCGTCGACCGGCTCGGACTCACCGTCAACCCGCACGGCTGGCACGCCTGGCTGGACGACCCCTCCCAGCCGATCTGACCCCGCGCGACCTCCCCACCCGCAGCCAGGCGAGTTCGATCCGCCTGCTGCGGCCGGCCGCGCACGCGAGTGCTGCGGCTGCGCCATCATCGGGACGGTGAACACGGTGACGAGCGCCCGGGCCGGCGCGGCGGACGACGTGCCGGTGCGGGTGTGCGCGGTGCTGGTGGACCCCGGCGGCAAGGTCTGCGTGATCCGCCGCCACCGGCCCGGCGGCGCGCAGCACACGCTCCCGGGCGGCCTGGTAGCCGAGGGCGAGCAGCTGGCCGCGGCACTGCGGCGCGAACTGCGCGAGGAGCTCGGCCTGGCCGTCGACGACGTCGGCTTGATGCCACGGTTCGAACAGCACCAGGAAACCCGTCGCCCGGGAGAAGGCCAGCTGTTTCGCCGCCACCACTTCGTCTTCGTCGTCCAGCTGCCGAAGCCGCTCGCCGAGGACGTCGCCCTGGTCGAATTGGACGCCGAGGACGACTCCGAAGTGCTCTGGCTGCCCCCGGCCGACCTGGTGGGATCGCATCTCTACCCGGATGTCGGCGAGCACCTGGTCGCAGCCGTCAGCACCCAGGCCGTGGCCGCGACCACCGACGCGGTGTTGCTGGAGCCGATGACGGACGACTCGTACGGCTGGCGCTGACCTGCTGGGCGAGTCGAACGGGATCAGGGACCGTCGCCCGAAAGCCGAGTGAGCATCCACTGCGCCACCGCCTTGGCGACGCCGCCGAGCACGCTCGCGCACATCAGCATGCCGGCCGACTGCCGCTGTCTCCCAGGTCTCCGGTGCCTGGCCATGGTCTGCTTCCCTCCCGGACACGGTGTCGGGCCGGTCCGATGCCGATCCTGGGCCAGCTGTACTGCCCTACGCAGCCAGATCCGCCAAGTGACTGCCAAGTGGGGTCCGAGTGTCCCGCAGGCCCGTGAAGTGGGGGCCAAGTGATGCCCCGATGGTCTGGTGCTGTCCGGGGGAGCCTGATAGCCGGCCTGACCGCTATCGAGCTGGAGACCGGCACGGCGACCGCGGGGTGCCGCATGGCGGCCGCCGGGCCCGTGAACAGCCCGGCCACGTGGATGCTGCGCTGTGTCGGACCGACGGAAAACAGCAGCGCCGTGTCACCAGGAATCGCTACCGTTCCTCCATGTTTGAGCGATTCTTCCGGCGCCGTGGGGCCGTAGCCGCGACAGACGAGATCGTGGTGCCTCCCGCAGAAGAGGTACCGGAGCACCTTGAGGTCCCCCTGCTCCGGTGGGTCGTGGAATCCTTCAACGGTGACGAACGGGGTGCCGAGCAGGTCGCCATCCACTTGCGGATGACGGTGGAACCGACGCGCTACGGATACTCCCCGATCAAGTTCCTGTACGAGCGCACCACCAAGGAGCAGCTGCCCGCGGTCATCGACGCCATGCTGAGCCTCAGTGCGCCGCCGCCCCGAACGGAGCTCCCCGCGAACGCCACGCCGATGCAGAGGATCACGGCTGCCGGCATCGACGGACTGCGCCGCCGCGATGGTGTCCAGCTGGAGCGACGCTGGGAGGCCGTCGAGGAGTTGGACAAGCTGCTGACCGCGGGCGGGTCGGGGCTGCGGGTCAACGCCGACCGCACAGGGCTGGAGTCCCGTATCGGCGAGACCGCTTTCCAGGGCGTGAACCGCGCGGTGGCGGCGGCTTCCGCGCGAACGGAGGCGGGCTCCGCCGGCCAGCACCTGGCAGCGGCCTGGGCCGCGCTCTACGGGCGCAACCCGGATCCCTCGAAGTCCTACAGCGAGAGCATCAAGGCGGTCGAGGCGGCAGCTCAGGCCGTGGTGGAGCCGCGCAACGCGAAGGCGACGCTCGGCACCATGCTCAAGGTTCTGGAGCGGTCGGCACCGGGGACGTTCAGCACGGCGATCGAGGAGAAGGACTCCGCCCGCAAGGACGTCGACCTGGTGGTCGACATGATGCGGAGGCTCTGGCAGGGGCAGACCTCGCGCCACGGCTCGCAGGCCGGCACCACCCTGGAGACCAAGCCGCAGGCCGAGATGGCGGTGTTCATCGCGATGACCCTGGTGGAGTGGTTCTCCTCCGGCCACGTGCGCCGCAACCCCTGATTCAGCCGAGCAGCACCAGGCCCCGCCCATCTTCGTGGTGGGCGGGGCCGCCGCACTTCGGTCAGCCCTCCGAGACCGTGCTGGCGGTCTTCTCCCGGCCGCCGTGGTTGGGGTGGTCGGCGTGGCAGGTCGGGCAGAGCTCGCCCTCGGGGGTGTACCGGCGGTCGAAGGCGGCGCACTTCTCGCACCAGGGGATCATGAAGTCGAGTGCTTCTCCGCCGTCGGACTCCGTACCGTCCTGGTAGATCAGGTGCCAGCTCTCCGGGCCGACCGGGCCGACGGCAAGTAGGGGCAGGGTGCTTCCGTCGGAGAAGGCCAGCCACCCGACCACGGGATCCGTCCAGGTGTAGCCCGGCTTCCGCTTGTCACCATCCCGTTCTCCTGGGTGCCAGTGTCGTACGCGCAGGCCGGGCTCGGCCGGGATTGCGCCGACCGCGACGGGGACGGCCTTCAGCCCCGCGTAACCGGCCTGCTCGTCGGCGGGGGTCAGGCGCCTGTTGGAACCGAGGATCATCGCCTCACCGTCCACGAAGGTGACGACCGGCTTCCAGACCGGCCGCTTCCCTGGCGCGTCGATCCGCGCGACCAACCCGGTGTGCTGGCTGCCGCTAGCTGGAAAATGGTTCATGCACTCTCCCTCTCCTGCTGAATGCGTCGTGGTGACCGTACGGCGCGGGGCGATCACAAGAAGGAGGAACCGAGAATCTCACCGTTCTCGAAGGGAGTGTCCGACTCCCCTGCCCGGGCTGTCCGGCGCGGCCCGGAGCGCCCGAGCACTCCACACGCGCTACCGGGACAGGCCCGGGTCGCCAGCTGGAGCCGGTCCCCGCACGCGGGCTCTGCTGCTGCGGCATCATCGGCGTTGTGACTCCTTCTCCTGAAGAGATCGAAGCCGTCCGTACGCCCGCTGGCGGTTGGACCCGGGCGCAGCTGGCGCAGTGGGGTGTGCCGTGGCCGCCGCCGAAGGGCTGGAAGCAGGAGCTCGCGGACCGCTGGCAGGCTGAGCAGGACAACGCCAGCTGAGCTTCCTGCGGAGGGTGCAGAGGCCCGGTGTCAAATGCCGGTGCTGCCCGGCAGGGTGAACCTCTACGGTGTCGCAATGACCTTGTGGACTCCCCTTTACGACCGCGAAGGCGGCACCGTGGCCCTGCGCGCGGAGGTTTCCCCCGCCTTGGAGAGCCCGTTGCGCGAGTGGTTGTACTCCGCGCTGCGCCGCCCCGCCGAAGAGGTGTGGCGGCGGGTCGCGCTCCGCTGCGACTTGGTGCTGGGGATGCCGGACGGCGGCGACGAAAGCGAGGAGGCCGACTACGAGGCGGCCATCGCCTACGGGGTGCCGGCGGAGCAGCTGCTGGAGGTCGTCGACGCGGCGCTGGACCTGCTGCCGGTGCCGACGCCGGTGCCGCTCATCCCCGCCCGCCAGGCCGACGACCCGCCCATGGATCGGAAGACGGTGGCTCTGGTGACGCTGGCGAGCATGGGCGAAGTGCTCACCCAGCAGCGGAAGGTGGACCGCGCCCCGCTGCAGCAGTTGCTGGACGATGCGCGCTCGCGGTACACCGTCCGCGCGGACGGACGCGCTCTGGTCGCCCGGGTCGATCCGGCGCTCGTGCGGGCGCTGCAGGCCGCGGTCGAGAGCGGGGAGCAGCCGGAGCGCGGTTCGGCGTCGGAGCACCTGCGGGAGGCGTTCGAGCGGGCCTATGCGTTCACGCCGGATCCGGTGAAGGCGTTCAGCGAGGCGATCAAGGCGGTGGAGTGCGCGGCCCACGCCACCCTGCAGCCCAACCACCGCCGGGCGACGCTGGGCACGATGCTGGGCGAGATGCCCAAGCTCGCCAGCGGGCTGGTCTTCGAGATCGAGGGCACCGCTCCGCAGGACGGCGTCGAGATGGTCCGCCTGATGATGAAGCAGCTCTGGGACGGCCAGAGCAGCCGGCACGGCAAGCAGGACTTGACCCGCAAGGAGACCGAGGCGCAGGCGGTGGCCGCGGTCCACCTGGCGGCCACGCTGGTGCAGTGGTTCTCCTCCGGCGCGATCCGCCGGGCGTAGGGACCGGGTCGGCAGGGCCGGGTCCGTTGTTCGCGGACACGTTCGGTGCCCGTGTCGCTACGGTGGCCTGGTCCGGGCGGCCGGCCCGGACCGTGTCCGCGCGGCGAAGGGAACCGAACGTGTCCAGCCCCGCACTGCTCCAGCCCCGCTACTGGCTCGCCCACGCCCTGCCCTGGCCCGCGGGCGAGGGCCCGTACCGC
Organism: Kitasatospora sp. NPDC004272; assembly: GCF_053603035.1. Lineage (NCBI taxonomy): Bacteria > Bacillati > Actinomycetota > Actinomycetes > Kitasatosporales > Streptomycetaceae > Kitasatospora > Kitasatospora sp. NPDC004272. The sequence goes on from NZ_JBSGET010000062.1 coordinate 33,379, forward strand.
GAGTGCGCGCAGGCCCTCGCGCCGCCGATCATCCCGCGGCAGATGCTCTCCCCGGACGCCGCGGACGTCCTGGCCGCCGCCGACGCCTACCATCGCGAGCACCCGCAGCGGCGCCTGGTGTTCTTCAGCGACCTGACCCTCTGGCTGGACGGGCAGGGCAGCGACTGGGGCCGACGCGGCACGGACTGGGAGGGCGCTCTGCGCGAGCTGGAGAACGCCCCGGTACTGGCGCTGTTCTTGACGCTGAGCCAGTACCACCACGCGATCCTCGCCGACGCCAGCCGCGAGGGGATGAAGATGTACTTCGCCGACGGCCAGGTCGAGCAGGTCACCCCGGAGATCCGGGAGGAAGCCCGCGCGTTCATGCGGGGAACCCTGGAGCGCGACTGGCCCGGCTACGTCCAGGGCCTGATCGCCGCAGGCAAGATCCGCTGACCGCCCCGCACGGTAGCGTCACCGCATGACCGCCCACCAGGACCCGGACGACGACGCCGGCATCTTCTCCGCGGCCCCCGCGCCGATGACGGCGGCCGCCGTCGAGGCCCTGGTCGAGGAGACCGTCGAAGCGCTGGTGGCCGCCCCGGCGGCGGAGAGCGTGCTCGGCCTGGTCGACGTCCTCGACCGGGCCGGTGCGCTGTGGCAGGGCGCCATGGCGCTGCTGGGGCCGGCCGCCTCCCGCCCGATGGCGGGCCTGGGCGAACTGGAGGCGGTGGCCCGGCTGCGCAAGATCGCCGACACCCCCGACCTGGTCAGCCGCCTCAACCACACCGTCTCGGCCGAGTTCCGCGAGCGCGGCGCTGCGGCCGCGTACGAGGTGTGGGAGGCGGCCGGGATCGACATCCGGCGGGGCACGCTGGCGCAGCTGCTGGTCGGCTACTGCCACTCGATCGGGGGCGAGGCGGGCACCTTGTCGGCGAAGGACACGGTGCGGCTGCTGCACCAGGTCGTCCCCGTCACCTGGTGACCCGGCCCGGACCGCGAACCCGACCGTGCCCGTGCCGGCGCGGTCGGGCGGCCTGATCCCGCGTCACACCTTCGAGCGGAGTTCGCTCCCGGCCGGGCGGGAACACCCCGAAGGTGACGAACACCGAGCAGAGCACCCGGTTCCGGCCCGGCACCACCGTGGTACGCCGCGACGTCCACGCGGGGCGGGTGTGGACGGCGAAGCCGCACCGGGTCGTCGCCGACACCGGGCACGTGCTGACCCTGGCCTGCTGGCCCGGCATCGAGAGCCTCGCCCCGACGACCTGGATCGAGTCCCTGCGCACCGGCAGCGACGCCGTCCGCGAGCAGGGCCTGGACCACCTCGCCGCCGGCACCTGGACGCTCGGCACCCACCGCTGGGAGCGCACCGCGGTCCTCTCCCACTACCTGGCGGGGGAGTGGTTCTCCCTCCACTGCTTCCAGGACGCCGCCAGCGGCGACCCGATCAGCTGGTACGTCAACTTCGAGATGCCGTACCGCCGCCGCCCGGGAGGGATCGACACCATGGACCTCGCCCTCGACCTGGTCGTCACCCCCGACCTCTCGGGCCACCGCTGGAAGGACCGCGACGAGTACGGCCGGCTGCGCCGCCTCGGCGTGGTCGACGACTTCCTCGCCCGCCAGGTCGACGCCGCGTGCGGCCGCGCCCTTCGGATGCTCGACGACCGCGCGGGACCGTTCGCCACTGGCTGGCCCGCCTGGGCGCCGGAGGCGGCGTGGCCGCTCCCGGTGCTCCCGGACGACGCCGACCAGGGTGCAGAGCCGCTGGCGCCCTACCGGCTGTAGAACCCGGCCCGAGTTGGGGACCGCCAGCACCGTCTCGGCGCTCCCCATCAGCGCCAGCCGCGAGCCGTACCCGGTCCGCAGCGTGTCCGGGTGCGGCTCGCGGCGTTGTCCGGGTAACGGGGCGGACCTGGACAGGGCCCGCCACCACGATGGATTCGAGGACGAACATGGCAGGGTCCAAGTCCCGCAAGGCCGACAAGGCGAGGGCGAGCAGGGAGAGCCGGCTGCGGGCGGCAGGCCGCAGCCGACCGGCCGGGCAGAAGCAGACCGAGTGGTTCGGCAGCGCCGTGCACACCCATCTGGGGCTGATGCACCTCGACGTTCGCGCTGCGGGGAACGGACTGATGATCACCGCCTCCCCGGCCGAGTCGGACGACGGCACCGAAGCGTGGCAGCTGCGTCTGCGCAACGACAGCGACAACGGCCAGGCCCTCTACGACCTCGCCGAGTCGTTCCGCACCGGCACCCCCTACGCCCTGGGCAACGACGACCGGTGGCTGGCGTTCTTCCCCGACCCCGAGCAACCCGGCGTGTGCTCCCTCGTCAGCGCCCGGCCCGGCCCGGACCCCGACGGCCCTGCCGAGATCCTGCGCCGCGCCGACCGGCCACTGGAGCTGTGGGCCGAGGCCGGCACCGCGATGGACGGCATCATCTCCGACCTGGACACCACGCTGCCGCCCGAGCACTGGGATGCCGAGGACGCCTTGGCCTGCCCCGGCTGCCAGCGACCCGTCTACGACAGCACCGCCTCCATCGCCACGTTCATCGGCCCGGGGAAGCTGATCGCCGGGCTGTGCCGGTTCTGCCTGAACGGGAAGACCCTGCAGACCGTCCGGGACGAGGGCGTGCTGCTCCCGATGCAGCAGCATGCCGTCCTGGAGGCGCTGGCCGGCGCGTAGCCGGGCACGGCGGGTCCCGGCTCCTGACGCCCCTGCGGCGCTCGGGGCCGGGCGGGCCTTCGCGCATTATCCGGTTTCGAATTCCGTGCCGGAGCGTTGTGCTACGCCCCAGTTCAAAGACGTTCTCGCGCACCGGTCCTGTCCCACAGGCGACGAGCGCACGGAAGGGGTGAAGGTAAGCCTCTTTCGAAGGAGGGCGCATGACGCCCATTCAGGCCGCGGTCGAGTTCCTCGTTGCCGCCGTCACCGACCCGTCCGGCCCGCAGGCCGACCACCTCGTCCACGCGGGCCGCAACGTCGGCATCGCCGTGACGAGCGTCGCCAACGCGATCGGCGCCGTCCGCAAGCTGCGCATCCGCCCGGCGGTGGAGCAGCCGCCGACCCGCTGCTGCTGCGGCCCCTGCCCGCTCCACCCGGACGGCACGCAGTAGGCCAGGAGGCGGCCCGCCCCGGTGCTGGCCAGCGGCGACTTCGAGACGTTTTCCGCTCGCCGCTGGCCAGCACCGGGCGTTCCCCCCGCGGCAGATCTCCAGTTGGCGGTGCTTGAACAGCCCTGGCTCGCGCGGCCGAAAGCCCGCGCGAGCGCGCCTCCCACATCGCCATCTCTCTGCGACGCCACATCAGCGCGGATCAGCGCGGCCGGTCATCGGGGCCGGGGTGGAGAAGGAGACGAGGACATGGACATCGACCAGCTGCTCACCGGGTTGACCGACGCCGCCCGCCTGGCGGCGGCGCTCACGGCGCTCGTGCAGGCCCTGCGCGCAGCCCGTTCCGATCGGCGGCCTCGGTCGGCCGGGCGCGAAACCGAAGCCGGGCACGAGACGGCAGACAATCGACAGGGTTAAATTTTCTGACTAACCAAACAGGTTAACAGAGTTGGCTAACGGTGTGTTAGGTTGGCTGCGGAGGTGAGGCAGATGCCCACGCAGGACGAGCTGTTCGCGGCGGTGGACGCGCTGCTGGCCGGGAAGGAGCCGGGGCCGCAGCTGCCGGAGCCCGCCGAGCGGGCCCGGCTGCGGGAGGCCGCCGGGGTGACCCAGGCGCAGCTGGCGAAGGTGCTGCAGTCGACCGTGCAGACGGTGAAGAACTACGAGAACGGCCGCTCCACGCCCAAGCCGCCGCGCCTGGAGGCGTACGTGCGGCTGCTGGAGGGCTGGGCCGAGCGCTACCCGGCCCCGGACGCGGCGGCCTCGGCGGCGGCGACGGTGGAGCAGGTTCCGCCTGCCTTCGCCCCCGCCGAGCCGGAGGAGTCGGCAGCGCCGGCCCCGGAGGCGGTCCACCAGGGCAGGCCCGACGGCCAGGCCGAGGAAGACGAGGACCGCCCGCCGCGGATCAGTCGCATTTCAAGCAGGAAGCCGGTGCGGGCCGGGCAGCCGCAGCCGCTGCGGGCCGCCGCCCGTCCGGTCTCCTTCGCCACGGGCGGGCAGTTCCCCAACGGGCCGCTGGTGGTGCTGGACGGCGACGGCACCGGCTACGGGATCGGCGGCCTGGTCCTGGACTGCCCGGCGACGACGCTGGCGCAGCTGGCGACGTGGGCGCTGACCGAGTCCGGGCTGGGCACGGTGCGCCTGCACCGCAACGGCAAGGACGGCGACCCGCTTATCGTGCTGACCGCGGCCGCGGCCGAGCGGTTCGGCCTGCCCGCGACGCTGGACGACGACCCGGCCACCCGCCGCTCGCAGCGCCTGCCGGAGGACCACAAGGTCGTCAAGGCGCTGGCCCGCGCGAAGTGGCAGCTCACCCGCCGCGGCTTCGGCCCGTGGGCGAGGATCTACCGGCCCGTCAAGGACGGGCGGCGCCAGTGCGTACAGCTCGCGATCCTGCCGTGGCGGGCCCTGGACCCCCGTGCCTGGGGCGAGGCGGCCGACCTGCCGGCCCCGGACCTGGCCCGGGTGCTGGGCGTCTACGCCCAGCGCGTCATCACCCCCCGCGGATCAAGCGCCACCTGCGGCCTGGAGCTGATGACGGCACTGCGCCCGCCGACGCGGGCGGTGCGCGACGAGGCCACCGGCGGCTGGACGTCAGGGCTGAACCCGGGCGCGCTGACCGAGACCGTCGAGGCGGCGCCGCCGGAGGTCCCGATCGAGCACCCGGCGGCGCAGGCCTGGACGGGCGGGTTCCTGGACGAGGAGTCCTACCAGTGGATCCGCCCCGTCGAGACGCTCTCCGAGGCGGAGATGGTCGAGCCGTTCGCGATCGGCCTGGACATCAACACCGCCTACCTCGCGGCCGCCGCCCGCCTGTCCGTGGGCCTGTCCGGCCCCGTGCACGTCACCCACCCGGTCTTCGACCGCAAGGTGCCCGGCTCCTGGCTGGTCGACCTCTCGCACATCCCCACCGACCCGCGCCTGCCCTCCCCGTTCACCCCGACCGGCCAGCCGCCCACGGGACCTGCCTGGTACACCACGCCCACCCTCGCCTACGCCCTCGAACTCGGTTACGACGTCCGCCCCGTCGAGGCGTTCGTGCGGGAGAAGACCGGCGCCTACCTCGACCCCTGGCACGACCGGCTGCGCGAGGCGTACGTGACCACGATGGCCGAGGCCGGCATCCCGGTCGACAAGGACACCGACGAACGCGACTTCCTCGCCGCGATGGCCGCCCACAGCCTCCTCAAGAGCGCGGGCGAGGACCTGCAGGCGCTGCGCGCCGCGCTGGTGGCCCAGGGACTGGAGCACCTGGCGCGCAGTAGCGACGAGCAGCTGCACGCCGCCGTGTGGCGCCACCGCCAGATCGCCATGGTGCTCTCCGCGGTGAAGAGCACGGTGAAGTTCGGTATCGGCAAGCTCCGTGAGCGCCCCCAGGGCCTGCACTACAAGAAGGGCGAGCCGTGGCCGGCGCTGGAGCGCCCGACCTGGCGCCCCGACATCCGGGCCGCGGTCATCGCCAAGGCCCGCGTCAACATGCACCGCAAGATGGCCAACGTCGCCAAGGCCAGCGGCCGCTACCCCCTCGGCGTGAACAACGACTGCGTCGTCTACTCCTCCCCGGGCACCTCGCCGCTGGACTTCCTCCCGCTGACCGGCTCCGGCAAGGGAGTGCTGCCCGGCACCTTCCGCCTCGGCGCGACCCCCGGCCTGGCCAAGGTCGAGGGCGTCCAGCCGATGCTGACCGTCGTCGACTGGCTGGAGCGCGAACAGCCCGTCAACCCGGCCCGCCACATCAAGGGCTACGACTCCACCACCGTCGAAGGGAAGTAGCCGGCCATGGCCGAGGAGATCGGCGACGCGATCGACCGCGCCGCCCCCGAGCACTTCACCCAGTCCCTGCCCAAGTCCGCCCAGGCCCAGATGCGGGCCCTGGTCAAGGCCGCCAAGGGCGACAAGAAGGCCGTCGCCGCCGCCCTGGGCGTCGACCCGAACACCGTACGCCGCTACCTCACCGGCCAGCGCAAGCAGCCCCGCTCCGCCCTGCGCGAGGCCCTGGTCCGCGAACTGGCGAAGGTCTGGCAACCCGGCATCCGCCGCAAGGCCCGCCGCCAGGCCGCCACCACCGGCGGCATCACCGTCGAGGTCTGGGCCTACTTCGGCTACACCGCCCCCGTCGGCACCACCGACGAACCCCGGCTGCGCCACCTGACGGTCCACCTGCCCCCGGTCTGGGCGGAGCGGATCTTCACGGCCCAGGACCACGGCGCCAGCGACCAAGAGATGCGCGAAATCATGGCCGAGGCATTCCAGGAGGAGTATTTCAAGAATCGCGGAGCACGCGCGGAGAACCTCGAAGTCGAATTCACCGGTATCCAAGCAATCGACGTTTCCTACTGACCCCGGACGGAGAATCCACCATGCACACCCGCACCGGCACCGACGCCGACAGCACGCGCCTCGCCGCCGCGAACCGGTGGCCCGACCGGCGCCAGGCCGCGGACCTCGAGTACATCCGGACCTACTACGCGCTGGAGAGCCGCCTGGGCATCCGGGTGGAGCTCGGCGGCCGCGTTCGCTACGACGGCCGCGAAGGCGTCATCGTGGACACCGCCGGGCAGCACCTGAAGGTGCTGTTCGACGGGGACCAGGCACCGCGCATCCGGCACGTCACCTCGAAGATGGCCTACGAGGCGCCCACCGGGTGGATCACCGCCACGCCCGTTCCGGACCCGTGGGCCGCTGCCCCCGCGGACGCCTGAGCGGGGCCGCGGTGAACGCCCGCGAGCGCCTGGAGGCGATGGTCCGCACCGACCGCGCCAGCACGACCGTCTGGTCCGAGCGGGAGCTGAATGAGGCGCTGGACGCCTACCGGGACGAGCTCCTGGCCGACGTCCCCCCGGGCCAACTGCCAGACACCGGCTGGCAGGCCGAAATGGAGACCACCCGCGTAGCCCGCCTCGTAGTGCACCGGCTGCGCCAGCAGCACGCAGCCGGGGCCGGCGGACACTCGCTGACCGCCGAGGAGAGCGCCGCCCTGGCCGCCGAGTTCGACCGGATGCGCACCCTGCTGGCCGACTCCTGGCGGCGGGCCGCGGACAAGCTGGAGGCCACCCCGCACACCCCGACCGCGCTGACCGGCCCCTACTGGTACGGCCAAGGCTGGGACGACGCCGTCGAGCGGCTGCGCGACCTCGCGGACTACATGGAGCCGTAGCCGCCCGGCACAACCCGAGGGCCTGTTCCCGGCATTGCAGCTGCCGGGAACAGGCCCTCCGCATTCTTCCCGATCACCGGGAGCGCCCGGTGGCCCTGCTCGTCCCGCGCGATCAGCTGGTTCTGCCGCCCCGTCAGCTGCTCCTGGGCCACCGCGTCCGCGAGGTCGCACCCGCTCCACCGAGCCATAAAGCAATAACTTGCCCCGATTCAGGATGCTTTGCGCTCGGAATCGGAAAACTCTATCCACAGGCTGCGGGGCTCAGCGTGGGCAGCATGAGCGACACAAAGTCCGGCGTAAGCCGCATAACTGACGAAACGAACAGCGGCCGCCGCAAGCGGGGAACGATCGCGGACGGCCTGGAACGCGCCGAGCGAGCCCAGTTCACCGAGCCACTGCCCGCTTCCACTCAGGAGCGCACCGGGTTCCTGCTGAGCACCCTCAAGGGCGGCACGAAGGCCCTGGCGGGCCGCCTGGGCGTCTCCCAGCGCACCGTCCAGCGCTACCGCGCCGGGACCGTCACCAAGCCGCGAGCGGCCGCCAGAGAGGCCCTGGAGGACGAGACGTGCGAGCACTGGCAGCGCGACGTCCGCACCCAGGCCCGGCGACGGGCGGCCCACGCCGGCATGACGATCACCACCCGCGCCACCTTCGGGTTCGACGCCGGGGCGGGCACCTCCGACTCCGGACACCCCCGGCTGATCACCCAGCGCATCTCCGGCGCCCACGCCGCCGCCCTCATCGCCGCCCGCGAGGCCGGCGCCACCGACGACCACCTCACCGAACTCGTCGGCGAAGCCCTGGCCGACTCCTACTTCCGCACCCCCGGCACCGGAACCGCCAACCTGCAAGTCAGCCTCACCGACGTCCAGTTCATCGACCTGTCCTTCTGACCCCGCCCGCCACCCGCACCGCCACCGAGGACAGCGCCATGAACCAGCACACCCGCCACTGCGAACACCGCCAGGACCAGGAACACAGCCACCAGCCAGGCCACGGCCGCAAGCCGTACCGGGGCCAGCGCCTGCGCGTCCTGCAGGCCCGCCACCGCTACGACGGCCTGGACGCCACCCTCGAACCGCTGCCCGGCGACGAGGAGCTCCTCGACCACCTGGCCGCCGCCGACCCCCACAACCGGCACACCGAGGACTACCTGGCGATCGAAGCGTGGCTCACCGCCGCCTACACCGCCCGCCGCGGCTGCTACGCCGACCCGCTCGCCCACGCCCAATCCGCCCTGCCCGGCCTGGTCCGCGAACGGGCCGCCTGGCTCTACGCCTGCTCCAACGCCAACCCCCCGGACACCGGCGACCACCCGCACACGTGCCCGTGGGGCGAGCACCGCTTCTGGGCCCGCCACGCCTTCGAGCGCTCCCTCGAACTCGAACGCGCCCGCTGGGACGCCTTCTGCCAGAACCAGAGCTGCCCCGACGAGAACACCCGATGACCGCCGCCACCACCACCGACCTCCACGCCCGCCTCCACCAGCTCCAGCGCCTGGTCGCCGAAGGCCGGCTCGACGACCTCGCTCCCCAGCCCGCCGACGAAGACCTCCTGGGCCAACTCGGCCCCGTCCACCACCGCGACACCTGCGTCTACATCGAGGCGTGGCTCACCACCGCCTACCTCGACGCCGCCGGCTGCTACACCGACCCGGCCGCCCGCGCAGCCTCCCTGCTCCCCGCCCTGGTGCTCGCCCACGCCAACCGCCACCACACCTGCCCGCCCGACTGCCCCGGCACCCGCACCGGCGGGAAGTGCGACGGCTGCGCCCAGGCATGCGAAGGCGGAGCACACCTCCGCCGGGCCCTGCTGTCCCGGCTGTTCGCCCGGCTCCTCGCCGACCGCCAACGCGACGCCCGCCGACTGCTCCTCACCCCGCTCCCCGGCCCCGAGGAGGCCCCGCGCGCCGTCGGCCGCCATCGCCGCTCCTGACCGCGAGCCCGTACGGGGCCGGCCTGGACCGCCGCCAGCGGTCCGGACCGGCCCCGACGTTGTTCTGCCCGAGCAGAACAACGTGATCAACCCTGTGGTGACAAACGCGCCCTGCGCGGCTCTGAGCTGCGGTTTTCCCCTCCGGGGGAACGGTGTACGCGCTCCGCCCTCGCTCCCGATCCGGCAGAACGAGCCTGCACCGCCAGCGCGCCCGGCCGCCCCCTGCGCGCCATCTGACCTGCGCCTTTCCCCTCCAGGGGAACGGTGTACGCACGTGAGCCCGGGCCCGTCCTGCCGAAGCAGAACGGGCCCGGGCTCACGAAGGCGCTGCCAGCCGGTTCAAGCGGGCCTTGAGCTGCGGCTTTCCCCTCCAGGGGAACGATGTACGCGGGTCAGCCCCGGGGGCGGAGCTGGTGGACCTGCGCCAGCTGCCCGTCTGCGTCGGCTTCGTCCACCTGCCCGGCTTGGTCGACCTCGATGCCCAGCGCGACCCGGCCCAGCACGTAGAAGCGGCTGCCGACGGCCTCGTACGCCTGCTCCAGCCAGCCGCCGGCCGCCAGGCGCCCGATGCTCCGCGACGCACTGGTCGTGCTCAGCCCGAGCTCGCGCCCGATGTCGGTGATCGTCGTGGTGACCGGCTGCCCGACCGGCACCGCGGTCGCGAAGTACATCAGCATCCGCAGATCCGCACCCGGCATCGAACCGGCCCGGACCAGCAGCGAGTTGATCTCGTCCGCTTCCAGGAAGCGGGCACCGAACTCAACGGCGGGGGAGCTCATGCGGACTCCTTCTTCTTCCGGGACGCGGCCTTGGGAGCGGGACAGGGCACCACCGGGTGGCGCACGGCCGCAGTGGCCTGTCGCTGCGCCACCGCGGTGCCATCGTAGGCTGCCCGGGCGTTGAGCTTGTAGAACGTCACCCGGCCGACCTTCTCGGCCTCCACCAGGATGCCGCCCACGTTGAGCTTGCCGACCGACTTGCTGACCTGCGTCGGCCGCATCCCCAGGTTCGAGCCGATCTCCCGGAAGCTCTCGCGCAGCGGCGCGTCGCCCTCGGGCGAGTTGAACAGGTAGTAGCCGAAGACGTCGCGGTCGTTCTGGTCGTACCCGCTGTCCTTCCGCCAGACCTTCTTGCCCAGCTCCTTGCCGACGTTGACGTGCCGGCCTCCGCCCGACCAGTCGTAGGTGACGGTCTTGCGCTTGTCGTCGGGCAGCAGCTGCAGCTGCACCACCTCGCCGGTGCGGGTGTTCACCGCGGCGGCCTTCGATCGGGCGGCCATACCCCTCCCTACCTCGGTCGTTCCCCTAGAGGGGAACGATGTACGCGCGGCACAGTAGCGACGATTCCCCTCCTGGGGAAAGCCGCCACGCCGCGTTCGGAGACCCTCCTCCGTTCCCCTATAGGGGAACGGAGAGGCCCAAAACGACATTTGAATGACGCTCAGCGCTACATAGACCCGCCCCTGACCAGGGCAGATGCAGATTCGCTCTTAACGCACCAGGTGTGAGGGCAACTTCACCCTCGGCGGCCGACCCGCCGTGCACCAGCATCGGCCTCCGGCCGATCCGGCAGTCCCGCGCCCGGTCCGGCCGAACGGCGGGTCAACTGCCCTTCCGCCGGGCGTGCGTGGCTTCCAGCCGCGCGGAGTGCCGGCGGGGGCTCCTCCGGACCCCGCCCCCGCCGGGTCGGCACCGAGGGTCGGCCACCGTTGGAGCTGAGCCCGAAATACCTTCGCCACAATCGACGGATCGCATTCCAGGGGGTGACCGACACGGGCTTCTGTCTCATTTAACCGTCACCATTTCTTCCCGGGAACGTCCCATTAGGAGCAGCGGATAATGGGGATCATCCCGAACCCGCAGGGGTAGGCTGGCAACCCTGAATCTACACAGTGCATCAGAATGATGCGCGCCAATTCATGCCCTGTGCCCCCTAGAGGATGATGCACGCCAAATTCAGGGTTGAAGCGCCCCGCAGAGTGGTACACTCCTCCCGTGGCAGCGATTTCGGGGAGCGGAAGTGACGGGCGGTCAGGGTGGGCGGAGCGAAGCGGAGTCCACTGGACGCGCCGGGGTGCCGGCCATGACGGGGCGTGAGCCGACGGGCCGTCCAAACCCGGGCATAGTCCAGGATCCCTGGGCCTACACAGTGCCGCACGTGATGCACCCTCCCCCGTAGCCAGCCGATCGGATTCCCGCTTGCGGGAATCCAGGAAAACCCGCGAAGCGGGTTTTCCGACCGCTTTTAGAATTCCGCTTGCGGAATTCAATTCCCGCGCTTGCGCGGGAATTCCGCCGGAGCGAAGCGGAGGCGCGCCCTCCCGGCGGCTTGCCGCCGGGACTGCAGGGCGAGTTCAACCTGTCGTACATGTTCATTGCGCACGACCTGTCGATCGTCCGGCACATCTCCGACCGGGTCGGCGGGATGTACCTC
>NZ_JBSGET010000063.1:0-44819 GCF_053603035.1 Kitasatospora sp. NPDC004272
CCCCGACGCTCTTCCGATCTCCCGGCACCGCGCCACCCGCCCCGCCCCGTCCCCGCCCCTGGGAGCTCCCCTTGGCCGCATCGACCGCCGCCGCCCGCGGCGCCCGCGCCCCCGCCCGCACCGCCGGCCACCGCTGGCACCGGCTCGACCGCACCGTCTCGCCCTACCTGTACCTCTCGCCGTTCTTCGTGGTCTTCGGCGTCTTCGGCCTGTTCCCGATGCTGTACACCGGCTACGTCTCGTTCACCGCCTGGCGGGCCGACCGCCCCGGCAGCGAGGGCCAGTGGGTCGGCCTGGAGAACTACCGCAAGCTGCTGGACGACCCGTTCTTCTGGAACGCCGTCAAGAACACCCTGGGCATCGGCGTGCTGGCCACCGTCCCGCAGCTGCTGCTCGCGCTCGGCCTGGCCCACCTGCTCAACTACCGGATGCGCGGCCGCACCCTGATGCGCCTGGGCGTCCTGCTGCCCAACGTCACCTCGGTGGCCGCCGTCACGCTGATCTTCGTCCAGCTGTTCGGCCGCGACTTCGGCATGGTCAACTGGTTCCTGTCGCTGTTCGGCGTCGACCACATCGACTGGCAGGCCGGCACCCTCTCCTCCTGGTCGGCGATCGCCGCGATCGTCACCTGGCGCTGGACGGGCTACAACGCGCTGCTCTACCTGGCCGCGATGCAGTCGGTGCCGTTCGAGCTGTACGAGGCCGCCGCGCTGGACGGGGCGAGCCGCTGGCGGCAGTTCCGCTCCATCACCATCCCGATGCTGCGGCCGACCATCCTGTTCACCGTCATCGTCTCCACCATCGGCGCGCTCCAGCTGTTCGGCGAGCCGATGCTGTTCAGCCAGCAGCAGGACCCGACCACCGGCGGCTCCCAGCACCAGTTCCAGACCCTGGCCCTGTACTCGTACAACCAGTTCTGGGGCCGCTTCAAGTACGGCTACGGCGCGGCGATCTCCTGGGCGATGTTCCTGCTGATCGTGCTGGTCGCGGTCGTCAACTTCCTGGCCGCGCGCCGGATGCGAGGTGCCGAATGACCACCCCCGCCCTGCCCCGGCGCCGCCGGGCCAAGAGCACCCGGCAGCTGACCGCCGGACGCGGCGTCTACATCGTCCTCGGCGTCGCCGTGCTGCTCTCGCTCTTCCCGCTCTACTGGACGCTGGTCGCGGCCTCCCGCTCCAACACCGAGATCCACCGGATGCCCCCGGTGCTGCTGCCCGGCGGCCGGCTCTGGCACAACATCACCCAGGTGTTCGCCCAGACCGACCTGCGGCTGGCGATGGTCAACTCGCTGATCGTGGCCACCACCGTCACCGTCAGCGTGGTCCTGACCAGCACCCTGGGCGGCTTCGCCTTCGCCAAGCTGCGTTTCCGCGGCCGGGGCCCGCTGCTCGCCTCGGTGGTCGCCACCATGATGGTCCCCACCCAGCTGGGCATCATCCCGCTCTACATCATGATGGCCAACTGGTTCCACTGGGCCGACCACCTCCAGGCGCTGATCGTCCCCGCCGCCGCGAACGCCTTCGGCCTGTTCTTCATGCGCCAGTACCTGATCGGCGCCGTCCCCGACGAACTCCTCGACGCCGGCCGGATGGACGGCTGCACCACCCGCGGCCTGGTCTGGCACGTCGTGCTGCCCGCCGCCCGCCCCGCGATGAGCGTCCTGGGCATGCTCACCTTCATGGCCGCCTGGAACGACTTCTACTGGCCCAAGGTCGTCATGACCCAGCAGAACCCCACCGTCCAGCTCACCCTCTCCGAGCTGGCCAGCGGCTACATCAAGGACTACTCGCTCGTCCTCACCGGCGCCCTGGTCGCCAGCGCGCCCGTTCTCGTCGCATTCCTCCTGATGGGCCGCCAGATCATCGACGGCATCATGCAAGGAGCCACGAAGGGATGACCCAGCTCTCCATGTCACCTCAACTCACTTCCAGCGCACCGAAGTCGGCGCCCCCCGCGGACCACCGGGTGCTCGACCTGGAGCAGAAGGCCCGGCTGGTCTCCGGTGGGGACACCTTCCGCACCAGTGGGGAGCCGGCCGTCGGGATGTACCCGGTGGTCTGTTCGGACGGGCCGGTGGGGGTGCGCGGCGAGCGGTGGGACGAGACGGACACGGCGCTGCTGCTGCCGTGCGCGACCGCGCTGGCCGCGTCCTGGGACGAGGGGCTGGTGGCCAGGATGGGCGGGCTGCTGGCGGCGGAGGCGCGGCGCAAGAACGTGCACGTGGTGCTGGCGCCGACGCTGAACCTGCACCGCTCGCCGCTGGGCGGGCGCAACTTCGAGTGCTTCTCGGAGGACCCGCTGCTGACCGCCCGGATCGGGGCGGCGTACATCGCGGGCGTGCAGGCGCGCGGGGTCGCGGCGACGGCCAAGCACTACGTGGCCAACGACTCGGAGACCGACCGGCTGACGGTGGACGCCCGGGTGGACGCGCGGACGCTGCGCGAGGTGTACCTGGCGCCGTTCGAGGCGGCGGTGCGGGCCGGGGTGTGGGCGGTGATGTCGGCGTACAACCGGGTCAACGGGACGTGGATGGTCGAACACCCGCTGCTGGCCGAGCCGTTGAAGGGCGAGTGGGGCTTCGACGGCCTGGTGGTGTCCGACTGGGGTTCGGTGCACGACGCGGACGGGCCGGGCGCGGCGGCGTGCGACCTGTCGATGCCGGGGCCGAACCCGGCCTGGGGCGCGGCGCTGGCCGCGGCGGTGCGGGCCGGCCGGGTGCCGGCGGCGGCGCTGGACGACAAGGTGGAGCGGCTGCTGCGGCTCGCCGGGCGGGTCGGCGCGTTCGACCCGCCGGCCGCGGGCGGGCAGGCGCCGGTGCCGACCGACCCGGTGACCCGGGGCGCGCTGCGGGCGGCGGCCGTCGCGGGCACCGTGCTGCTGCACAACCCGCAGCGGCTGCTGCCGCTGGACACCGCGGCGCTGCGCCGGGTCGCGGTGCTCGGTCCGAACGCGGCGACGGCCCGGGTGCAGGGCGGCGGCAGCGCCTCGGTGTTCCCGGCCGCGCCGGTCTCGCCGCTGAACGGCCTGCGCGCCGCGCTGGACCCGGCCGTGGAGGTGGTGCACGCGCCGGGGGTGCGCACCAACCTGCGCCCGACGCCGCTGGCGGCCGCGGACTGCGTGCTGCCGGACGGTTCGGCGCCGGGCGTGCTGGTGCGCTACCTGGCGGCCGACGGCTCGGTGGTGCACGCCGAGGCCCGTTCGACCGGGCGGGTGCTGGAGCCGTCCGCGGAGGTCGACCTGGCGCCGGTGCGCACCATCGAGGTGGCGACCCGGTTCACCGCGCCGTCCGCGGGCCGCTGGCGCCTGGGCGTGGTGGGCCTGGGCGCGCTGCGGCTGGAGGCGGACGGGAAGGTGCTGCTGGAGGAGTACGTCGAGCCGCTCTCGGACGACCCGACGTACCTGCACGTGTCGCCCTCGTTCCGGCAGGTCGAGCTGGAGCTGGCGGAGGGCCAGGAGGTGGAGCTGCTGGCCCGGCGGACGGTGGAGGAGCCGCACGGGCGGGTGCTGGTGCTGGCCGCCGACCAGCCGGAGGCCGAGCTGGAGCGGGAGTTCGCGCACGCGGTGGAGCTGGCCGCGGCGGCGGACGTCGCGGTGGTGGTGGTCGGCACCACGGACGAGCACGAGAGCGAGGGCTTCGACCGGGCCGGCCTGCGGCTGCCGGGCCGCCAGGACGAGCTGGTGGCGGCGGTCGCGGCGGTGAACCCGCGCACGGTGGTGGTGGTGAACACCGGCAGCCCGGTGCTGCTGCCCTGGCGCGAGCGGGTCGGCGCGGTGCTGACCTGCTGGTTCCCCGGTCAGGAGGGCGGCGACGCGCTGGCCGAGGTGCTGCTGGGCCTGGCCGAGCCGGGCGGGCGGCTGCCCACCACCTGGCCGGACGCCGAGGAGGACTGCCCGGTGTACTCGACCGCCCCGGAGGACGGGCGGCTGGAGTACGCGGAGGGCCTGCACCTGGGCCACCGCGGCTGGCTGCGGGCCGGCCGCACCCCCGCGTACTGGTTCGGGCACGGGCTGGGCTGGGGCGAGTGGAGCTACCTGGAGCTGGGCGCGCCCTCGGCCCCGGCGGCGGACGGCTCGCGCACGGTGCGGGTGGTGCTGCGCAACGACGGGCCGCGCCGCTCCCGGGAGACGGTGCAGCTGTACCTGTCCCGGCCGGGTTCGGAGCTGGACCGTCCGGTGCGCTGGCTGGCCGGGTTCGGCGCCGCCGAGGCGGGGCCGGGCGAGCAGGTCGAGGTGGAGCTGGTGCTGCCGGGCCGCGCCCTGGAGCACTGGTCGGTGGCGGAGCACGCCTGGCTGACCGAGCCGGGCACCTTCGTCCTGCGGGCCGGCCCGAACTGCGGCGAACTGCCGCTGGCGGCGGCCCTGTCGGTGGACTGAGGCCGCCGCGCCCCGCGTGCCCGGCCCCGGCCCCGCTCCCCCGGGGTCGGGGCCGGGCGCGCTCCGCGGCGGTCCCTACTCCACGACCTCGGCGGAGACCAGCAGCACGTCCTCCTTGGGGACGTCCGCGTGGCCGCCCTTGGAGCCGGTGGGCACCGACTTGATCTCGTCCACCACCTCCCGGCCCTCGACGACCTCGCCGAACACGGCGTAGCCCCAGCCCGGGCCGCTCTTGGCGGTGTGGTCGAGGAAGGCGTTGTCCGCGACGTTGATGAAGAACTGGGCGGTGGCCGAGTGCGGGTCCGCGGTGCGGGCCATCGCGACGGTGTACCGGTTGTTCTTCAGCCCGTTGTCGGCCTCGTTCTGGATCGGGGCGCGGGTCTCCTTGCGGCGCAGGCCCGGCTCCATGCCGCCGCCCTGCACCATGAAGTCGTCGATGACCCGGTGGAAGACGGTGCCGCTGTAGAAGCCGTCCTGCACGTACTGCAGGAAGTTCGCGACCGTGGCCGGGGCCTTCTCGGCGTCCAGCCGGATCACGATGTCGCCGTGATTGGTGCTCAGCTTGACCTTGGACAAGGCAACCTCACTGTCTGTCTGCTGCGTCCGATGCGTCGACGCGAAGATCGTCGCCGCCCATTGTCGCAGCCCCCGGCGCGCTCCCCGCCCCGCCACCCCGCGCGACCGCGCCGGGCGGAGGGTACCGGCGGCATCTGCACGCGCTGGCGGAGCGGCCTCAGGCCGCCGGGGGTGGCAGTTCGATCACCACCTTGCCGAAGGCCGAGCCGGAGGCGTAGTGCCGGAAGGCGTCCACGGCCCGGTCGAAGGGGAAGGACCGGTCGATCACCGGGCGGATCCGGTGCTGCTCGACGATCTCGTTGAGGGCGCGGAACTGCGCGCGGCTGCCGACCGCGACCGGCCGCAGGACCGCGCCGGAGGCGAAGAGCCGCCGGGCGTCGATCGGCGGGGCGGTCTCCGAGCGGAAGCCGACCATCGCGATGTGCCCGCCGAGGGCGACGGCGCGCACCGACTCGTCGAGCCGGCCGACCACGTCGACCACCCGGTCCGCGCCGGCGCCGCCGGTGGCCTCGCGGACGGCGGCGGGCCAGTCCGGTTCGGCGCGGCGGTCGACCACCAGGTCCGCCCCGAGCGCGGCCAGCCGCGCGGCCTTGGCCGGCGCGCCGGTGGTGGCGACCACCCGGGCGCCGAGCGCCCGCGCGAGTTGCAGGGCGAACAGCGACACCCCGCCCGTGCCCTGGGTGACCACGGTCTGGCCGGGGCGCAGGCCGCCGTCGCCGGTCAGCGCGTTCCACGCGGTCACGGCGACGCAGGGCAGGGTCGCCGCCTCGGCGTACGAGAGGTGCGCGGGCACCGGGACGAGCGCGTGCTCGTCGAGCAGCGCGTACTCGGTGAGCAGCCCGTCCAGCGTGCCGCCGAGTTGCGGTAGGTGCTGCGGGCCGAACGGGCCGTCCTGCCAGCTGGGGAAGAGCGACGCCGTCACCCGGTCGCCGACCGCGACGGTGCCGGTGCCGGGCCCGAGCGCGACGACCTCGCCCGCGCCTTCCGCGACGGGTACGACGTCGGGCCGGACGGGGAGCACGTACCGGCCGTCGAGGATCAGCAGGTCGCGGTAGCTGGGCGAGACGGCCCGGACCGCGACCAGGACCTGGCCCGGTCCGGGCGCGGGAACGGGGTGCTCGCGCAGGGTGAGGCCGTCGAGGCCGGCGCCGCTGTCGACGTGGTAGCTGCGCATCCGCGCGGGGGCGTTCACGCGGCGTCCGTGGCGAGCGGGAGTTCGCCGGACTTGGTGAAGCCGAGGGCTTCGACGATCAGTCCGTCGGCGATCCGCATCAGGTTGACGCCGCTGACGTGGCCGTGCGGGCCGGTGCCGAAGTGGTAGCGCCAGCGGATGGTGGCCCGCTCCCCCGTCACCACCACCTCGCCGGGTTCGAAGCGGGTGGCGCGGTCGGCGGCGAGGGTGCGCCAGAAGGCGAGGCAGTCGGCGCGGCCGGTGACCCGGGTGCCGTCGGGCGCGGGCCGGACGGACTCCATCACGCAGTCCTCGGCGACCAGGTCGTCGAGCAGGTCGGGGTCGTGGCGGACGAAGGCGAGGTTGAAGCGGTCGATCACGTCCGTGGTGGTGCGGGATGACACGGGGGCTCCTCGTAGATAGAACAGTCGGTCTATCGCTGTCGGCCGTGAATATATAGACCGGTTGATCTACCGGTCAACCGCTGGCACCCTGGAACCCATGAGCACCCGCACCGAACCCGGCCCCCGCCAGCGCCTCCTCGACACCGCCCAGGAGTTGACGTACCGGCACGGCATGGGCGTCGGGGTGGACGCGCTGCTCAAGGGCGCGGGCGTCGCCCGCCGCTCGCTGTACGAGCACTTCGGCGGCAAGGACGGCCTGATCACCGAGGTGCTGCGGCGCAGCGCCGCCGAGGACGAAGCCCACTACCGGCGGACCATGGACGCCGCCGGCGACGACCCGCGGGCCCGGCTGCTGGCGGTCTTCGACCGGATCGGCGCGGTCATCGCCCAGGACGACTTCCGCGGCTGCCGCTACCTCGCCGCCGACCTCGCCCTCGCCGACCCCGAGCACCCCGGCCACGCCGTCACCCGCGAGTACCGCGAGCACGTCGCCGCCCTGTTCGCCGCCGAACTCGCCCGCCTCGGCCACCCCCGGCCCGCCGCCGCCGGCGACCAGTTGCTGCTGCTGGTCGACGGCGTACTCGCCGCCGGCGCGACCCGCCCCGGGACCAGCCCGGCGACAGCCGCCCGCGAACTCGCCGAGCAGGTCGTCGGACAGGCGCCCGGCGCCCGCTGAGGGCCGCCGCCGGGGGAAGCACATGCGTTCGATCACCGACCGGGTCTGCACCCCGCTCGGCCCGGTCACGCCGTTGACGGAGCGGTTGGGCGACCACGACCTGAGCTGAGGCCCATCGCCGCGCCGGGTGCCACCCGCCCGGCGCGGCGGTGGGGCGCGGGCGGGCGGGCGGTGGGCACGATGGGGGTTCCGTTGCCGTGTGGAGTGCCCGAGAGCCGGGAGGCGTGCCGTGACCGCTGCCGAAGAACCGCAGGTGGAACCGAGTGTGGGGGCGGAGCCGTCGGCGCCGCCGTCGTTCGAGCCGTACCGGCACCCGGCGGCCGGGTGGGGGGCGGCGAAGAGCGTGGCGAAGGTGCTGGCCGCGACCGGGGAGTGGGTGGAGGGGCCCCGGGCGGTGTTGCGGATGAACCACGAGAACGGCGGGTTCGACTGTCCGGGGTGCGCCTGGCCGGACGACTACAAGGGCCTGCACCTGGACATCTGCGAGAACGGGATCAAGCACGTCACCTGGGAGATGACGGGCAAGCGGGTGGGGCGGGAGTTCTTCGCCGCGCACACCGTCTCCGAGCTGTCGGGGTGGAGCGACTTCGCGCTGGAGGACCGGGGGCGCCTCACCGAGCCGATGGTCTACGACCCGGACACCGACCGGTACGTCCCGATCGACTGGCAGCGCGCCTTCGACCTGTTCGGCGAGGTGGTGCGCGGCCTGGACGACCCGAACGAGGCGGCGTTCTACACCTCGGGGCGCCTGGGCAACGAGGCTTCGTTCCTGTACCAGTTGATGGCCCGTGAGCTGGGCACCAACAACCTGCCGGACTGTTCGAACATGTGCCACGAGGCGTCCGGGCGGGCGCTGACGGCGTCGATCGGGACGAACAAGGGGACGGCCGACCTGCGCGACTGGGAGGCGGCGGACGCGCTGTTCGTCCTGGGCGTCAACGCGGCGTCCAACGCGCCGCGGATGCTGACCGCGCTGGCCGACGCGACCCGGCGCGGGGCGAAGGTGGTGCACGTCAACCCGCTGGTGGAGGCGGCGGCGACCCGCACCATCGTGCCGCACGAGTTCGGGAACATGGCGCTGGGGCGGGCGACGTCCACCGGCAGCCTGAACCTGCAGGTGCGGATCGGCGGGGACATGGCGCTGCTGCGGGGCATCGCCAAGGCGGTGCTGGAGCAGTCGGCGCACGACCCGAAGGCGCTGGACGAGCAGTTCGTCGAGCGGTACACCACCGGGTTCGCCGAGTACCGGGAGCTGGTGGAGCGGACGCCCTGGGAGGAGCTGGAGCGGCAGAGCGGCCTGAGCCGGCCGCAGTTGCTGGCGGCGGCCCGGGTGTACCGGGAGGCGGACCGGTCGATCTTCTCCTGGTGCCTGGGCGTCACCCAGCACGAGCACGGGGTGGACACCGTCCGGGAGATCGTCAACGTGCTGCTGCTGCGCGGCAACCTGGGCCGGGAGGGCGCCGGCCCGTCGCCGGTGCGCGGGCACTCCAACGTGCAGGGCAACCGGACCTGCGGGATCGACCACCGTCCGGCGCCGGAGTTCCTGGACCGGCTCTCGCGGGTCTGCGGGATCGACGCGCCGCGCGCGCACGGGCTGGACACCGTCGGGGTGATCCGGGCGATGGCCCGCGGCGAGGTGAAGGTGTTCGTCGGGATGGGCGGCAACTTCGCGCTGGCCGCGCCGGACACCGCCTACACGTACGGGGCGCTGTCGCGCTGCGAGCTGACGGTGCACGTGTCGACGAAGCTGAACCGCAGTCACCTGGTGCACGGGCGGCGGGCGCTGATCCTGCCCTGCCTGGGCCGCACCGAGCAGGACCGGCAGCGCGGCGGGGTGCAGGCCGCCTCGGTGGAGGACTCGATGAGCATGGTGCACCTGTCGGTGGGGATGCGGAAGAAGCCGGCCTCCCGGCAGCTGCTCTCCGAGCCGGCGATCATCGCGGGCCTGGCCCGGGCGGCGCTGCCGGGCAGCCGGACGCCCTGGGAGTGGTACGTCGAGGACTACGACCGGATCCGCGACACCATGGAGAAGGTGCTGGACGGCTTCGAGGACTTCAACCGGCGGGTGCGCCTGCCGCTGGGCTTCCGGATCCGGCAGCCCGCCCGCGAGCTGGTGTTCCTGACGCCGTCGGGCCGGGCCGAGTTCTCCGCCGCGCCGCTGCCGGACGTACTGCCCGAGCCGGGGACGCTGGCGCTGGGCACGATGCGCTCGCACGACCAGTGGAACACCACGATCTACTCGGACGACGACCGCTACCGGGGCGTGAAGAACCTGCGCACGCTGGTGTTCATGAACCGCCAGGACATGCGCGAGCGGCACCTCGCCGAGTTCGACCCGGTGGACGTCACCGCCACCGCCCGGGACGGCTCGACCCGCACCCTGCACGGCTACCTCGCCGTCCCGTACGACCTGCCCCGGGGCTGCGCGGCGGGCTACATGCCGGAGATGAACGTGCTGTGCGCGATCGGCGACTACAGCACGCAGAGCGACCAGCCGATCATGAAGCACCTCAAGGTGACGGTCACCGCCGCCGGAGCTGCCGCCGCCGGCCCCTGAGCGGGCCGAGCAGGGGCCGGAAGCCGTCGGGCGCCTCGACGGGGGCGATCCGGTCGGCCTGCGCGCGCAGTTCCACGTGCGCCTGGTACGAGGTGGCGCGCACCGCCTCCTCGTACTCGGCCGGCGGGGGGTTCGGGGCGGGGGTTTTCCGGCATCGCACTCCGCTGGCCTGGTCGGTTCCGGTGGACGGCCCGTCCGTCGCTTCCCCGGCGACGGACTAGGCTGGCGCGCGGCGTGCTGCGGGCCTGGCACCGCCTCCATCCTTCGGGTTCGCACGGGGCACCGGCAAGGTGTTGCCCGTTGACAGGCGACGGGTGGCAACACCCGCGGCACCGCACGGGGGCAGTGACGGCGGATCAGGAGAGTGGGGGCCGGGGCCGTGAAGTTCGGCGAGCGGCTGCGGGCGCTGCGGGAGGAGCGCGGGCTCTCCCTCGCGGAGCTCGCCCGGGCGACCAGTTACAGCAAGAGCTACCTGAGCCGGGTGGAGACCGGTCGGCGGCCCGGCCACGAGCTGCTGGCGGCGGCCTGCGCCCGGGCGCTGGGGGTGGCTCCGGAGCTGCTGGGCCCGCCGGACGCCGCCCCGGCCGCCCCCTCGGCGACCGCCCCCGGCAGCCCCGGCAGCCCCGTCGCCCCGGCCGCGCCGATCGCGGTCCCGGTGCAACTGCCCCCGGCGCCCGGGGTGTTCGCGGGCCGGGAGGAGGCGCTGGCCGAGCTGGACGGGGCGCTGGCGGCGGCCCGGCCGCGCTGGGGCGAGGGCGGCCCGCGGGTGTGGGTGGTGGACGGGATGGGCGGCATCGGCAAGACCGCGCTGGTGGTCCGGTGGGCGCACCGGGTGCGCGACCGGTTCCCGGACGGGGTGCTGTTCAGCGACCTGGCGGGGCACGGCAGTTCGGGCGCGCCCCGGGAGCCGGGCGAGGTGCTGGACGGTTTCCTGCGGGCGCTGGGCGCCGACCCGGGGGCGATCCCGCCCCGGGTGCCGGAGCGCAGCGCGCTGCTGCGCACCCTGCTGGCCGAGCGGCGGGTGCTGCTGGTGCTGGACAACGCGGCGGCGCCCGCCCAGGTCCGTCCGCTGCTGCCGGGTGCGCCGGGCTGCCTGGTGCTGGTGACCAGCCGGACCAGGATGGCGGGCCTGGTGGTGCGGGACGGGGCGCGCCGGGTGACGCTGGCCCCGCTGCCGCCGGAGCGGGCGGTGGAGCTGCTGCGCCGCACGCTGGGCCCGGAGCGGGTGGACGCGGACCCGGCGGCGGCCCGCGAACTGGTGCTGCGCTGCGGGCGGTTGCCGCTGGCGCTGCTGGTGGCGGCCGAACGGGCGCTGTCCCGGCCGGGCCTGACGCTGGCCCGGGTCAACGAGGAGCTGCGTTCGGACCGCACCCGGCTGCACGTGCTGGCGGCGGCGGACGACGGCGACTCGGCGCTGCGGACGGTGTTCTCCTGGTCGTACCGGGCGCTGGCGCCGGAGCCGGCCCGGGCGTTCCGGCTGCTGGCGCTGCACCCGGGGGCGGGGCTGACCGCGGAGAGCGCGGCGGCGCTGCTGGGCACCACCGCGGGCAACGCGCACGAGCTGCTGGACGTGCTGGCGGACGTGCACCTGCTGGAGCTGGAGGCGCCGGAGCGGTACCGCTTCCACTCGCTGCTGCAGGTGTACGGGCGGGAGCTGGCGGAGGGCCGGGACTCGCCGCGGGACCGGGCGGCGGCGCTGGACCGGCTGTACGACTGGTACCGGCAGGGTGCGGACGCGGCCGGGCGGCTGCTGGAGCCGGGGGCCCGTCCGGCGGGGGCGGCGCCGCTGCCGGGGGTGCGGCCGCCGGTGTTCGGGGCGGCCGAGGAGGCGGTGGCCTGGTGCGAGGCGCACCTGGCGGACCTGCTGTCGGTGATCCGGCACGCGGCGCAGGCGGGGCGGCCGCCCGCGGCCTGGCAGCTGCCGTTCGCGCTGTGGTCGTTCTTCCACCGGCGGCACCACCGGGCGCAGTGGCTGAACGCGGCCCGGATAGCCGTGGCGGCGGCGGCCGGCAGCCCCGATCCGCGGGCCCTGACGGCGTCGCTGGCGCTGCTGGGCACGGCGCAGCTGCACGCGGGGCGGCCGGTGGAGGCGGAGATCCACCTGCGGCGGGCGCTGGAGCGCTGCGCGGACGGGGGCGCGGACCCGGAGAGCGAGTGCGCGGCGCGCAACAACCTGGCGGAGCTGGTCCTGGGCCGGGGGCGGGCGGCGGAGGCCCTGGAGCTGCTGGAGCCGGCCCTGCCGCTGGCCCGGACGGTCGGCCACCGCTGGGTGGAGCGGGTGACCCTGACCAACCTGGGGGACGCCTCGCTGCGGCTGGGGCGGCTGGCGGACGCGGAGCGCTTCCTACTGGAGGGGCTCTCGCTGCGCCCCGCCGGCCCCGACCCGCGCACCGAGGGCCTGGCGCTGCTCCACCTGGGCACCGTGTACCGGGCGTTGGGGCGGCTGCCGCAGGCGGTGGGCTGCCTGCGGCGGGCGCTGGAGCTGCACGACGCCTCCGGTGACCGCCGGGCCCGGGAGCGCGTCCTGGAGCAGTTGGGCCACGCCCTGGTGGCGCTGGGGCGTCCGGAGGAGGCGGTGCCGGGCCGGCAGGAGGCGCCGGCCGGGCCGGCGGACGCCGGGGGGCGGCCGCCCGTCCTGCCGCTGCCCGGGGCGGAGCCGGCGGCCCCGGTGGCGGCGGCGCCGGCCGTCCTGGCACCGGCCCCGGCCGTCCTGGCGCCGGCTGCCGCGAAACCCGTGGCCCCGGGGGAGGCGCGGGTGCCGGAGCAGTCCCGCCGGCACTGGTACCGGCTGTGACGGGGTGCGGCGTCCCCGGGCCGTGGTCGTGGCTGCGGTCGTGGTCGCGGTCGCAGTCGTAGCCGCGGTCGCGGCCGTAGCCGGAACCGACCCGCCACCCGGCCGGGCTCGATCTGCGGCCAACCACAGTTACCGGTCGGGAACTTGACAATGCGTATGGTCTGAACCAATCTGGCGATCGGAGCGACTTCGGCGCACTCTCCGCGCCGTCCTTCCCCGTCGCCCCGGCCCCTCGGCCCCGCTGCGGGGGCCGACCGCGACCGGCCGCCGTCCCCCGGCCCGGAACGCGTCCGCGCCGTTCTCCGTGCCGCTCCCCCGTCCCCGCGCCCCGCCGGGTCCGTCCGCGTGCCCGCGTGTCCTCGCCGGGGCGCGCGGCCGCCCGTCCGCCGCCCGCACACCCACCTGGAGGGCTGTCCCATGATGTTCGCCCCGTCCCGCCGCGCCCACCTCCACCGGGCCGCGAGCGAGCGCCCGTACTTCAGCGACGACGGCGAGTCGTACCTCGCCCAGCACACCCTGCGCGAGCTGTCCAAGACCCGTCCGCTGCGGGTGCTCTCGGCGGAGGACTTCGCGCACTGGCAGACCTACGGGTACGTGGTCGTCCGCGAGGCGGTGCCCGCCGAGCACGCCCGCCGGATGCTGGACTTCGCCTGGGAGTTCCAGGGCCTCGACCCGCGGGACCCGGACGGCTGGTTCGCCGACCGGCCCTTCCGCTCCGAGCTGGACCGGCGGCTGCACGTCTACGGCTTCGTCGAGGCGTACCACCACCAGCTGCTCTGGGACAGCCGGCAGGACCAGCGGGTCTACGACGCCTTCGTGGACGTCTGGGACTGCGAGGAGCTGTGGGTGACCCTGGACCGGCTCAACCTCAACCCGCCCAACCGCGGCAGCCGCGACCGGGCGCTGGTCGACCCGGCCGACCGCGGCGCCGACGACCGGCTGCACTGGGACGTCGACACCGCTCTGGGCGTGCCGCCGCAGCGGGTGCAGGGCATCATCGCGCTCACCGAGACCGCGCCGGACACCGGCGGCTTCCAGTGCAGCCCGGAGCTGTTCCGCCGGTTCGACTCCTGGCGGGCCGCCCAGCCCGCCGACCGCGACCCGGCCCGCCCGGACTTCGACCGCGCCGAACTGCCGGTGGTCCGGCCCGAACTGAACCCCGGCGACCTGCTGATCTGGAACGGTCTGCTGGCGCACGGCGTCGCCCGCAACCGCTCCGAGCGGGGCGTGCGCGCCGTGCAGTACCTGTCGATGATGCCCGCCCTGGAGGAGCACGAGCGGCTGCGCAAGTCCCGCGTCGACTCCTGGCGCCACCTGCGCACCCCGCGCTGGAACCGCACCCTGGTCGGCGACCCCGTGCTGCACGAGTCCAAGCGCTACCCGACCGCGCGGCTCACCGAGCTCGGCAGCAGGCTGCTCGGCCTGAGCTCCTGGTACGAGCCGGTCGACGCGGCCGGGCAGGCCGTCTCCTGGGCGGACCGGTGCGCCGTGTCCGCCTGACCGGTCCGGGGGCGGCGGCGCGCCGGGCCCCGTCGCTCAGTCCTTGCCGGGCAGGGCCCGCGCCAGCGACTCCAGCTCACCCAGCCGGTCGCTCCCCACCGGGGTGAGCACGACGCACGTCGCACCGGCCGCGTGCCGGGCGGCGATCGCCGCCCGGGCCTGCTCCGGCGTACCGCTGACGGTGAGCGCGCGGACCCACTCGGCGGGCATGGTCCGGGCGAACTCCTCGCCGTCGGCGCTCGCGGCCCGGCGGGCCCGGAACTCGGCGGCGAACGGCAGCGGTTCGAGGTGCGGCGCCCAGTCGGGTTCGCCGATCGCGGACAGCCCGGGTCGGACCCGTTCGACGGCGGCCGTCCCGTCCCCGTCCGGGTCGACGGCGGCGACGTCGTACGTGATCACCTCGGCGCCGGGGCGGCCCAGCCGCTCCAGCGAGGCGGCGACGTAGCCGGGCGCGGCGGGTTCGGCCAGCAGCAGGCCGTCGGCGACCTGCCCGGCGAGGGCCTGCGACCTGGGGCCGCGCACGCCCAGCACCACGGGCGGCACCACCTCGGGGGTCTCGGTGAGCCGGGCGCCGGCGCAGCGCACGTACCGCCCGTCGGCGGGGCCCGGTTCGCCGCGCAGCAGGGCGCGCAGCGCGGTGGTGTACTCGCTCAGCAGGGTGAGCGGGCTGGCGGGCCAGGCGCCGCCGGCCTGGTCCATCCACTCGCGCATGCCGTGGCCGATGCCCGCGGTGAGGCGGCCGGGGTGGAGCTGGGCCAGGGTGGCGAGTTCCATCGCGGCGAAGCAGACGTTGCGGGCCCCGGCGGGCAGGATGCCGAGGCCGACGGTGATCCCCCCGGTGGCGGCGAGCACACTGGCGGCCTGGGCGATGCCGCCGCGCCAGCCGAGGTCCTCGACCACCCACAGTTCGTCGAAGCCCAGCTCCTCGGCGCGGCGGGCGTACCGGAGGAGCTGCTGCACGGGCAGGTCGCGGGGCAGCAGCACGCCGACCCGGCCGGGGCGGGTGTCGGGGCTGGTCATGAGGGTCTCCTTCGGGGCGCGGGCCTTCCGGACGGGCCCCTCGCACGGGGACCCGAACCCGCTCATAAGATCATCTGCAACCGGCCCGCGTCGAGAGCCGACTTCCCGTCAGCCCGCCGCGGTCACCGTCTCCGGCCGGTCGGACGGCACCGGCCGGTCGGCGACGGCCACCGGCCCGCGCCGGTCCACCGACCAGGACACCGCGGCGACCGCGAAGCCGAGCAGCGACAGGCCCGCGCCGACCAGCGAGGGCGAGGTCAGGCCGAAACCCGCGTCGATGGCCAGGCCGCCGAGCCAGGCACCCATCGCGTTGGCCAGGTTGAACGCGCCCTGCACGGTCGCGGAGGCCAGGGTGGGGGCGGTGCGCGCCTTCTGGATCACCAGGGTCTGCACGGTCGGGACGGTGGCGAAGCCCGCCAGGCCGATCAGCACCACGGTGGCGGCGGCGGACCAGCGGTTGTGCGCGGTCAGCGCGAACAGGCCGAGCGCGCCCGCCATCGCCAGGAAGGTCGCGCAGATCGAGGGGCGCAGCGCCCGGTCGGCCGCGTAGCCGCCGATCACGTTGCCGAGGGTCATGCCGACGCCGAACAGGGCGAGGACCAGGGTGACCGAGCCCTTGGCGAACCCGGCGACGTCGGTGAGGGCGGGGGTGATGTAGGTGTAGCAGGCGAACAGTCCGGCGCAGCCGAACACCACGGTGGCCAGGGCCAGCCAGAGCTGTCCGCTGCGGAAGGTGGCGAGTTCGCTGCGCAGGCCCGCGCCGGGGTGGCTGGGCAGGTGCGGGACGTAGCGGGCGATGGCGGCGGCGCCGAGCAGGCCGATGGCCACCACGACGAGCATCGCGGCCCGCCAGCCGAGGTGCTGGCCGAGCAGGGTGGCGGCGGGCACGCCGAGGATGTTCGAGACCGTCAGCCCGGAGAACATCACCGAGAGGGCGCGGGCCCGCAGGTGCGGGGCGACCAGTTCGGCGGCGGCGACCGCCCCGGCGCCGAAGAACGCGCCGTGCGGCAGGCCGGTGACGAACCGGGCGACGGCGAGGAAGGCGAAGTTCGGGGCGACGGCGCACAGCAGGTTGCCGAAGGTGAACAGTCCGGCCAGGCCGATCAGCACGGTCTTGCGGGGCAGTTTCGCGGCGACGGCGGTCAGCAGCGGCGCCCCGATCACCACGCCCAGCGCGTACAGCGAGATCAGCCAGCCGGTCTGCGGGATGGTCCGGTCCAGGCCGTGGGCGATCTGCGGGAGCAGTCCCATCGCGGAGAACTCGGTGGTGCCGATCGCGAAGGCGGTCACGGCGAGGGCGACGAGCGCCAGTGGCATGCGGGTACTCCAGGCGACAGCGGGTGGTTCCGGTGGTGCACCGATCCGTGGCCGCCCCCGGCGCCGACCCCGGCGTCGACCACGGTGTCAACGTTGTCAGTGCCAGCCGATCCTACCGGCCCCGCCCTCCTCCCCCGCGGTCCGTTCACGTGTCGGCCGCCCGTCGGTCCGGTGACCGCCGGGTGACCGCGCCCCCGGGCGGCAGCGGGTCAGACCGGCGGCAGCAGGTCGCTCGGGCTGACGGTGTACGCCAGCGGCGGGTAGCCGAAGTCGGTCTCCCGGTTCTCCCGGCGGCGCAGCAGGCGGAACTCGTGCTGCTCCTCCTCGGTGGCGGCCCGCAGTTCCCCGGCCGGGAGGTGGGCGTGCCCGTCGCGGTGCCGGACGGGGGTCGCGGAGGTCCGGAAGGTCACGCCGAGCCACTCGTTGTCCACCGCCCGGGCCGCGGGCTCCAGCAGGATCCGGTGCCGGAAGCGGCGGTTGGCGGCGAGCGGGAGCACCACCAGGCCGTGCTGGACCAGCGGGACGGCGAAGTCCCGGCCCGGCACGCCGTCCTTGGGTTCGAACCGCAGCGTCCTGGGCGGTCCGGCGGGGTCCCGGTAGCAGGAGTAGAGCGCGATCGAGGAGCCCGCGGCCAGGTCGAGCGCCAGGTCGCTGTGGGCGCCCATGCTGGTGTAGGCGTTGGTGTAGAGCTCGACGAGCGCGTTGTCGAGCCCGTCCGGGAGCCCCGCGCGCTCCCGGACCAGCCGGGCCAGCCGCTCGTGCACCGGCCGGAAGCGCTGGGCCGGTTCGGCGTACCGGGCGGTGGTGCGCACCAGCGGGACCCCGCCGTCCGCGCCGACCCGGACGATCACGGCGGTCCGGCGGCCCCGGCCGGTCTCCTCCCAGCGGACCGAGTCGAGCAGTTCGGCGAACGGGTCCTCCCCGGCGGGCAGGTCGTGGCACCGGATCCCGTCGGGGAGCTCAGGGCCGGGGTGCACGGTAGTCCCCCTCGTTCATGCTGAACGGCGGCTGGCCGCCGTAGTCCACGACGGACGTGCTGCGGTTCTCCTCGGCGTAGCTGCGGCGCAGTTCGTCCATGCCGCCTTGGGTGGGCGCCTCCAGCGCGACCGGCCCGTGCCCGGTCTTGAGGAAGGTCCGGCCCTCCCGGTGGACGGCCTCGGCGTTCGAGCAGCGCACCACGTAGCCCAGGCGGGTCGGGAGCAGTTCGGCGGGCAGCGCGGAGGGGCGGATCTCGTGGGTGTACAGGCGGTTGGTGGACAGCGGCACCAGCAGGACGGAGCCGGGGTGGAGGGTGAGGGTGAAGTCCGGCGGGAGTCCGGCCGCGTCGGTGTGCGCGGTGCGCTCCTTGAGGCGAAAGCGCAGCCCGGTCAGCGCGCTGACGCCGCGCACGCCGAGGTCGTGGGCGTCCCCGGGCAGCGGTTCCAGTCCGTCGAGCCGGTCGTAGAAGGTGCAGAAGGCCATGAGGCCGTTGGCGGGCATGTCCTTGGTCTTGTCGGCGTGGGCGGAGATCCTGGCCTTGGCCTGCCGGCGCCCTTCCGCCGCGGGGGTGTTGTGGTAGATCTGCGCGAGGACGTGGTTCAGCGGCGCCTGCCCGCGCAGGACGGCGGCGGCCTCGCGGTCGAGCTCCGCGACGATCCGGGTGTCGGTGGCCCGGAAGCCCTCGGTAGGCCCGGAGAGGTTGGTGGAGCAGCGCAGCAGCCGGAAGTGGAGTTCGGCGCCGTCCTGCCGGACGGGGGTCAGGTAGATCCCGCTGCGGTGGGCGGTGCCGGGCTTGGTGGACTCGGTGAGCGACTGGAAGGCGTGCTCGGCGGCGATCCGGGCGAAGTGGCCGTCCGCCGGGTCGAAGAACCGGCGGTAGTACACCCCGACGCCGTGCACCCGGGCGGGCAGCCGCCCGGGGTCGACCGCGGGCCACGGCGCGCCGTCCGCCCCTCCGTCCTGCTCCCGGACGACGAACACCCGTTCCGCGCCGCGCAGTCGGTGCTCCTCGACGCCCGCCCCGGCGCCGTACAGGTAGACGCTCCGGCCGGTGGGGTCGACCTCGCCGGCGGCCAACTGCTCCGGGGTGGCCCTGGTGCCGAGGAACTCCCGGACGGGTTCCTCCGCCCACCGCTCCGGCGGTGCGACCAGGACGCTGCCCGCCTCCTCGATCCGGGCCTCCGTGCGCTCTTCCATGCCTCTCCCGCTCTCCTCGTCCTCCGGAATTCCCCGCCCGGCCCGACCGTCCCCGGCCGCCGTCACCCGCTTCAGCCCTCAGCCCTCAGCCCTCAGCCGCCCAGGGTGGTGGTGGCGAACCGGGCGCGGGCCTCCTCGGCGGGCAGCACGCGCAGCAGTTCGGCGCTGCCGGGCAGCTCGGGGAAGTACCGGTCGGCGTTCCAACTCCGTTGGTACGCCGGATTGTCGAGCACCAGCAGGCGGCGGCCGTCGACCACCGGGACGTCCGCGGGCAGGCCCTCGTTCCAGATCCTCCGGCCGTCCGGGGCGAGCAGTTCGAAGGCGCCCCGGGCGATCACCCCGGAGCGGCCGGTGGCGGGGGCCGGGTCGGTGGCCAGCCGGACGACCTCGGGCGCGGGGGCGGTGCCGGGCAGGTGGCCGCCGCCGATCAGGACGTGCGCGAGCAGGACGTGCAGTTGGAAGTTGTCGCCGATGCCGCTGATTCGCACCTCGTAGCCGGTGCCGGTGGGCCGGTGCAGTACCGTCAGCGGTTCGTCCAGGAGCGCCGCGGTGCAGTGCAGCGGCCGCAGCCCGTGCCGGTCCAGCGCGTCCAACTCGCCCAGTGCGGGGAGCAGTTCGGCCGCGTACCGGCGGCGGACGGCGGCGCTGCCGAGGACGGCGAACGCGGGCGGGAACCACTCCCGGAGGCCGCACCAGGCGACCGCCAGGCGCACCGCCCGGTGGTCGCCGCCGAGCGTCCCGATCAGCCCGTCGATGTCCGCCCGGTCCGGTGCGGGCAACTCCCCGGCGCCGTCCGGCCATCGGGCCGCGCACTCCAGGGCCGCCTCGATCTCCTCGCGCAGGCCGGCCAGGACGGGGCCCGCGCAGTCCATCGGGTCCGCGCCGCGCTCGACGCAGAACCCGGCCGCCAGCGCGGGCATCGCCCGCGGCCAGACCGGTGGGTAGGCCGGCACCAGCGCCGCCAGCCGGCCCGCCACGGCGTGGCACTGCGCGTCGTCGGCGGCCTGCAGACCGCCGACCAGCGCCCCGAACGCCTGCTCGGCGCGCGCGCCGTCGGCCGCCGCGGCGGCCTGCTCCAACTCGGTCAACAGGCCGTCCAGGGCCGGGAAGTCGTTCACCGGCGCACCATAGGCGCTCCGCCGACGACCGATCAAACGTCCGAGGCCACGGGCCGCGCGCCCGCTTCGGCCGGCACGATGACGCGCATGCTGAACGTGCAGACCAACGGCTGGAACGCGGCGTTCTGGGACGGCGAACGGGTGGTCTGGCCCGCCGCCCCCGTCCTGCCCGGCATCACCATGCGGCTGCTCCGGGCCGCGCTGCCCGCCGACGGCGTCCCGTCCAGCACCCGTCCGCTGACCGCCGCCGACCTCCCCGCCCTGCGCGCGGCCGCCGCGACCAACTCGCACTGCCCGGCCCAGCCCCTGGCCGCCGTCGACGGCTTCGCCTTCCCGGCCGGGAGCGCCGAGCTCGCCGGGCTCCTCGCCACCGCCTGGGCCCGTGTCCCCCGGGAAGCCCTCTGACCCGCCCCGGGGGGGGGCGCCCGCGCACCGGGCCGGCCGGGTCCGGGCCCAGCAGTGGGTGCCGGGGTCCTTCCAGGAGCCCCGTTCGCCGCCGGCTCCGGGCCGCTCGCCCTGCGTCCACCCCTTGGCCTGCCAGTTGTGGCCCGTCCGGGAGACGGTGTCACCGCCGGTGTGGACCCGGGCCGGGCTCCAGGCGGCCCGGGCGTGGTTGACCGCCGCGCTCACCCCGGCCGGCGGAGCCCGCTCACCCCACCGCCAGCGCCCCTATCCGCCGCACCTCCGCCGCCACCCCGTCGAGCTCCGGCGGCAGCACGGCCTCGGCCGCGGGCGGCGCGCCGGCCGGGCCCGGGCGGTCGAGCGCGTCGGCCGCCGCGGCCAGGCTGCGGGTGAGGGTGCGGGCGGCGGGGGCGGCCGGCGCGGGGGCGCCGTGGTCGCGTTCGACGGCGTACGCGGTGGCGGCGTCGGCGAGCCGTTCGGCGTGGACGGTCAGCCGCAGCCAGTCGGGTCCGACCGGGCCGCCGGGGTGGAGTTCGGCGGCGGCGGTCTCGGCGGCGGCGCGGGCCTGGGCGAGGGTGCGGTAGGCGGTGCGGCGCAGTTCGGCGCGCCGGGCGGCGTCGGTGTCCGGCGCGTCCCGGTGCTCGGCGAGCAGGACGTGGTCGAGGTAGCGCTGGGTGTGCCGCAGGGCGTGCGCGGCGCGCTGGCCGACCCGGGCCCGGGTGTCGGCGAGGCCGGGGAGGTGGCCCACCAGCAGGACGAGGGCGCAGGCCAGCGCGGTGTCGGCGAGCCGTCCGGGGGCGGCGCCGTGGTCGCCGCCGGTGGTGACGAAGGCCAGGACGGTGACGGTGATGACGGCGGTCTGCGCGGCGAAGTGCCGCTGGGCGACGGGGATCAGCGCCCCGGTCGCGGCCACCGCGGCGACCGGCCACCACCGGCCGGGCAGCACCGGCGCGAGCGCGGCGGCCAGCAGGACGCCGGCCACCGTCCCGGCGAAGCGGTTGACGACCCGCGAGAACAGCGGCCCCAGGTCGGGCTTGACCAGGAACGCGGCGGTGACGGGCAGCCAGTACCAGTGTCCGGTCCGCAGCCCGAGCGCGAGCGCCGCGCTGGCCGAGACGCACACCCCGACCCGCACCCCGTACGCCCGTCCGGCCCGGCCCCAGGGCGTCAGGCCGCCCGTCCGCCGGCCCGGGCCGCCCAGCACCCAGCGGGCCAGCTCCCGCCGCAGCCTGCGTCCGAGGCCGTGCGACCCGGCCGCGGTCCCCGCCTGCTCGCGCCCGTGCCCGTGCCCGTGTCCGTGTCCGTGTGCGGGGTCGCCCGGCGGGGGCGAGGTCTCGGCGAAGGCCAGGGCCGCCCGCAGGACCGCCCGGTCGAAGGCGGCGGTCGCGGGGGTCTCGGCGGCGGGGACGGGCAGCGGGCCGGGGAGGCGGTCGGTGCGGACGGCGGTGGCCAGCCGGCGCGGGCCGGCGGCGAGCCGGGCGGGCAGCGGGCGGGCGTCGCGCAGCAGGGCGACGCCCGCCTCGCTGAGGGCGGAGGCGGCGGCGAGCCGGGTGGCGAGGGTGTGGTCGTGGTCGGTGCGCAGTTGGTCGCCGGCCCGGTCGAGGGCGGCGGTGAGACGGCGGCGGGCGTTCTCGGCGCGATCGGTCCCGGTGGCGTCGAGGGCGTCGGCGAGGGCGTCGAAGACCGCCGCGACGGCCTGCCGTTCGGCGTGCAACGGGCGCGGGTGGGTGGTGAGTTGACGCAGCAGCAGGAGCCAGCCCGCGCCGGCCAGGTAGCAGCCGGCCTTGGCCCAGCCGGGCAGCGGGACGGGCATCCCGCAGCCGAGCACGGTGAGCACCATCAGCTGGACGGCGGCGGCGGAGGCGACCGGCCCGGTGACGCTGATCGCCCCGCAGAGCACGCCGACCGCGCCGAGCAGCGGCACCGCCCACCACCCGGTGGCGGCGCCGATCAGCAGGCCGAGGGCCCCGGCGAGCGCGGGGACGGCCTGCTGCACGGCGCCGGTGCGCCGCCCGGCGGGGCGGTCGTTGACGCCCGCGAACATCGCGCCGAGCCCGGCCAGCACCCCCTCGGCGGGCCGTCCGGCGGCGACCGCGAGGCCCAGCGGAACGGCCATCCCGGCCGCACCGCGCACCGTGGCCGCCCAGGGCACCGGTCCGCGCTGCCAGCGCAGCGGGTGGGTCAGCCAGTCCGGTCGCGCCCCTCGCCTGTCCGTGGGAACCCCCTCCTCGTGTCCGCCCGTCGCTCCGGAAGCCTAGGCGCGGCTCTTGTCGTGACCGCTGCGGCCGCGTTACGCGCGGATGACGTCTGCCGGCGGCTTCCGCCGGCGCGGTGCGGGGCGCCGGCGCCTGCCCGACCCGCCCGTCCGCGCCCCAGCGCGCCGTCCGCCCGCGGGCCTCCCCCGCTGCGGTATACCTGCTGGCAGCACGGGCGGCCCGCGGGCCGCGACGAGGACGGCGAGGACGGCGAGAGGCGGACGACGGGTGATCCGGCGGCGGGTACTGGTCTCGGGCACGGTGCAGGGCGTCTTCTTCCGCGACTCCTGCCGCCGGGCGGCCGCGGCGGCGGGCGTGGCGGGCTGGGTGCGCAACCTGCCGGACGGGCGGGTCGAGGCGGTCTTCGAGGGGGAGCCGGCCGCGGTGGCCGAGATGGTGGCCTGGACGCGGCACGGCCCCTCCCGCGCGGTGGTCGAGCACGTCGAGGTGGTCGAGGAGCAGCCGGAGGGCCTGCTGGTCTTCGCCGTCACCACCTGACCGGCCCGCCCGGGCCGGGGCGCGGAAACCGTTTGCCGTCCGCCCCGGGTACCACACAGACTCCGTGCATGACGGAGACGGACGGGCAACTCGCCGCGAGCAAGCGGGATCTGAAGCTGTACCTGCAGGACGCGCGGGACGCGGTGGTGTGGAAGCTGGAGGGCCTGTCGGAGTACGACGCCCGCCGCCCGCTGACCCCGACCGGGACGAACCTGCTGGGGCTGGTCAAGCACCTGACGGGTGCGGAGGCGGTGTACTTCGGCACCGCCTTCGACCGGCCGTTCGAGGGCGGCCCCGGCCTGTGGGCGGCGGGCGCCGCCGAGCCGAACGCCGACCTGTGGGCCCGCCCGGAGGAGAGCCGGGCGGCCCTGCTCGACGGCTACCGCCGGGTCTGGGCGCACGCGGACGCCACCGTCGACGAACTGCCGCTGGACGCGCTCGGCGAGGTCCCGTGGCCCCCGCACAGCAGACTGACGCTGGCCCGGATCCTGCTGCACGTGGTCGCCGAGACCCACCGGCACGCGGGCCACGCCGACCTGCTCCGCGAACTGCTCGACGGCACCACGGGCCTGCGCCCGGCCGACGCCCTCCTCCCCGAGGGCGACACCACCTGGTGGTCGGCCCACCACCGCGAGGTCGAACACGCCGCCCGCGAGGCGGCCGCCGCAGCGGGCGAGCAACTGCCCGGCTGACGGCCGCCCGCGCCCGAGCCGGGCCCCTTGGAGGTCGAAGTGACGCGCCGTCAAGGCTGTGGGCACGGAGAGGCGGCGGGTCTGGGTCGGCAGATCGGCAGATCGGCAGGTCGGCAGGTCGGCAGGTCGGCAGGTCGGCGTGGAACGCACCGGCCACCGCCGGCAGTGCCGCCCCTCTCCCGGGGCGGGTTCAGGCCCGGTTCGCGGCCAGGTCGGACCGCATGGCCGCGCGCAGGCGGGTGAGGGCGGAGTCGTAGGCGTGGGCGGCGGTGCGGAACTCGGGGCTGCGGGTGCGCGCGCCGTCCCCGACCACGCCGCGGACCTCGCGGAGCCTGCGGAAGCAGTCGTCGGAGAGGTCGGCGATCTGTTCGGGCGCGTCGATGGTCATCTGGTAGCGCAGCCCGTAGACGAGGCTGGAGCGCCAGGCGTCGGAGGCCCGGACGTCGAGGTCGGTGCGGTCGGGGTGCCGGGCGATGGCGTGGAAGTCGTCGGCGACCCGGGAGAGTGCGGCCAGGTAGTCGGCGTACAGTTGCCGGCGCTGTTCCGACCACCGCTCCCGCCGCCCGCGGCGGGCCCGGACCGCGTCACCGGTGTAGGTCGCCCCGAGTCCGATCGCCGCGCCGATCAGCGTGCTGACCGCTGTCCCCCAGTCCATGTCCCGACTGTACGCGGGAAGCCGTCGGGGTCACCGCGGAACCGGCCGACTCCCTTGGCGCCCGCGGGGGTTCGGCCGCCCGCGCGTGGGGGTGCGGGCGGCCGTCGTGGGGGCGGGGGCGGGCGGGGGTCAGCTGTCGAAGCCGAGGCCGAGCTTGTCCATGGTCTTGAGCCAGAGGTTGCGGCGGCCGGCGTTGCGGTCGGCGCGGTCGAGGGACCACTTGGTGATGCCGATGCCGGCCCAGCGGACGGGCTCGGGCGGGAACGGGAGGGGCTTGCGGCGGACCATCTCCAGGGCGGTGCGCTCGGTGCGCTGTCCGGCGAGGAGGTCGAGCATGACCTCGGCGCCGAAGCGGGTGGCGCCGACGCCGAGGCCGGTGTAGCCGGCGGCGAGGGCGACCTTGCCGTGGTACGCGGTGTCGAAGAAGGCGGAGAACCGGGTGCAGGTGTCGATGGCGCCGCCCCAGGCGTGGGTGAAGCGCAGGCCCTCCAGTTGCGGGAAGGTCTGGAAGAAGTGCTCGGCGAGGGTCTGGTAGGTCTGCGGCCGCTGGTCGTACTCGGCGCGGACCTTGGCCCCGTAGTGGTAGACGGCGTCGTAGCCGCCCCACAGGATCCGGTTGTCGGCGGACAGCCGGTAGTAGTGGAACTGGTTGGCGCTGTCGCCGATGCCCTGCCGGCCCTGCCAGCCGATCGCGGCGAGCTGTTCGGCGCTGAGCGGTTCGGTCATCAGCGCGTAGTCGTAGACCGGCACGGTGTACGGGCGGATCCGCTTGACCAGGGACGGGAAGACGTTGGTGCCGAGGGCGACCTGCCGGGCGAGGATCCGGCCGTAAGGGGTGCGGACGGCCATGCCGGGGCCGGACTCGGCGATGTCGAGGGCCTTGGTGTGCTCGAAGATCCGCACGCCGAGCCGCTCGGCGGCCTGCTTGAGGCCCCAGGCGAGCTTGGCGGGGTGGAGCATCGCCACGCCGTCCTTGTCCCAGAGCGCGCCGAGGTAGGTCGGGGAGGCGACCTGGGCCCGGACGGCGTCGGCGTCCAGGAGCTCGTAGTCGCCGTACTGCTTGGCGAGTTCGTGCAGTTCGGCGAGTTCCTCGACCTGGTGGGGCTCGGTGGCGACGTCGAGTTCGCCGGTGCGCTCCCAGTCGCAGTCGATCCCGTGCCCGGTCACCGCGTCCTCGATGGACTGCAGGTTGCGGGCGCCGAGCTGTTCGAGCGCGGCCATCTCGTCGGGCCAGCGCTCCAGGCCGTTGCCGAGGCCGTGGGTGAGGCTGGCGGCGCAGAAGCCGCCGTTGCGGCCGGAGGCGGCCCAGCCGGTCTCGTTGGCCTCGATCAGGACCACGTCCCGCCCGGGGTCCCGTTCCTTGGCGATCAGGGCCGTCCACAGGCCGCTGTAGCCGCCGCCGACGACCAGCAGGTCGCAGCGGACGTCGCCGGTGAGGGCGGAGTTCGCGGCCGGGCGGCCCGGGTCCTCCAGCCAGAACGGGGTGGGTTTGGCGTCCCGCAGTGCGTGTACGGGGTCCATGCTCTCGGTTCCTTGCCTTGGGAGGGTGCGCGGCCCGGCCGCGGGGTGCGGCCCGGCCGCGGGGTGCTTCGGGTGTTACCGGTCCTCGTCCTCGGCCGGCTCCGGGCCGAGGTCGATCGCGTAGACCTTGCGGAGCGTCTCGTGGACGGTCCAGGTGGTGCGGTCGCCCGCGCGGAGCACCGCGAGGTCGCCGGGGCCGAGTTCGAGGACGGGGCCGTCCTCGAACGCGACGGTGGCCCGGCCGCTGAGCACGACGAACATCTCGTCCGCCTCGGTGTCGGTGACGACGCCGGGGGTGATCTGCCAGATCCCGCGGATCCGGCGCCCGTCGGCGGACTCCCGGACCACCTTGCCGGTGACCTCGGGCGTGCCGGAGACGATCTGCCCGGGGTCGAGCGGCTCGGGCTCCAGTTCGGCGTCCGGGACGTGCAGGGCGAAGCTGTTGATCATGCCTCGACGCTATCGGCCGCGGTGCCGCCGGCGGCCTTGTCACTGTGTGCCGAGTCCGGCTGCCACTCTGACAGCCCGTACGCCTCGACCCCGGCGGCGAGCCGCGCGGCGGCCCGTTCGGCGGCGGCGGTCGCCCGGGCGGCCTTGCGGAGCGAGAGCAGCGGGTAGAGCAGCAGGGCGGCGCCGACCACGATCAGGCAGTAGACGACGGCCTTGGTGCCCTCCTCGTCGTACTGCTCGATGGCGGCCCAGACGCTGACGGCGGTCAGGCAGAGGGTGATCAGGCCGATGCTCCACCAGCCGCCGGGGATCTTGTAGGGGCGCTCCAGTTCGGGTTCGCGGATCCGCAGCACGATCAGCGCGGCGACCTCCAGCAGGATGCCGATGTTGGTGAGGAAGACGTCGAAGATCACCAGGTTGCTGAAGCTGGAGAAGCAGAACAGCGCGTAGATGACGGAGGAGCCGATGATCGAGGCGATCGGCATCCGGTACCGCTTGCTCTCCTTGGAGACCCACTTGGGCAGGTAGCCGTCGTGCGAGAGCGAGGAGGGCAGCCGGGAGTAGGAGGCGAGCAGCGCGGAGAACATCGCGACCGAGGCGAACAGGCCGCCGATGGTGACGGTGTACTGCAGCCAGGGGCCGGCCAGTTCGCCGGCGATGTCGGAGAAGGAGCCGTCCTCCCAGCTCTTCCAGCCGTTCTCGCCGCCGGCGCCGACCGCGAGGGCGGCCAGCGAGGGCAGCAGGTAGCCGACGACGATCAGCAGCACGGACCAGAACAGCGCCTTGGGCAGGTGCTTCCTCGGGTTCTCCATCTCGCCGGCCACGGTGGAGACCGAGTCCCAGCCGGAGTAGTTCCACATCACGATGAACAGGCCGGAGCCGAAGGCGTTCCAGGTGGACTGGCCCTGTTCGGCGGTCATCGAGGAGACCGGGTTGGTGCCGTCGGTGAGCAGGTGGTAGCCGCCGATGGCGGTGAGGATCAGCATCGGGGTCAGGCAGATGACCGCGAACGCCACCGAGGAGTCGCCGACCCAGCCCGCGCCCATCAGGTTCAGCAGCGTGAAGAGCACGATGACGCCGACGCAGATCACCCAGTTCAGGTCGACCGCGATGTCGGCCTTGAACAGGTGGAGTTCGAAGAACACGTGCTCGCCGGGGGCGACGGCGCTGATCAGGCTGGACAGGTACGAGGTGAACATGACCGGGTAGAGCGCCATGTCGACGAAGCTGCACACCCACTGCAGCACGCCCTGCTGGAAGGCCCAGAACCGGCCGAGACCGCGCTTGACCCAGTGGTAGTAGCCGCCCTCGACCGGGATCGCGGTGCCCAGCTCGGCGCAGACCAGGGCGTGCGGGACGCTGTAGATCAGCGGGGCGACCAGGATGAGCAGGATGCCCATCCCGGGGCCGGAGGTCGAGAACAGCGGCTCGATGCCGTAGGCGCCGCCGGAGACGCTGAAGAAGATCAGCGCGACCAGCGGGACCAGGCTCACGCGCTTGGGCGTCGCCCACCGGTTCTCCGGCGGGGCCACGGGGATGGCGGTCATTTTCACCTTGGCAATCGGGGTCGGCGCGGATGTGACTCGGTTGAGGGGCACGAGTCTTGTCGTCCCGCTGACGTACGACAATCATTCAATCTGTCAGATGTCTTGTTGCGCCTCTGACAGACTGCCGGGCCCGCCGGTGCACCCACGGGGTCCGCATCGTTCCAGGTCAGAACCGTTTCGCGGAGGGCGGTTCGCGCCTCCCACCACGGGGCGGCCCGCGCGGGTAGCGTTCACCGGGTCATGCCCACGATCAACAACAACTCCTCCTCCGGCTGGAGCCGGTCGGCGCTCGCCGTGCTCGTCCGGGTGTCGCCCTTCCTGCTGATCGCGCTGTCCGCGGTGGCGGACGCCGAGACCCCGGCCGGGCAGCGCTACGACCGGTTCGTGGCGGCCGCGCCCGCCCTCGCCGCGGCGACCTGGGGCTCGTTCGGGACGCTGGCCATCGGTCTGATCGCGGTGGCCACCGAGGTGGTGCTGGCCCTGCTCCGGGACCGGGAGGTCGGCGCGGCGGCGGCCTCGGTGATCGCCGCGACCGTGACGGTCACCCTGGCCGCCTCGTACACCGCCGGGATGCGGGTGCGCCGCGAGCGCGACCTGGCGCTGGTGCGCTCGGTGGCGCGCACGGCGCAGCAGGTGGTGCTGCGCCCGCTGCCGGACCGGCTCGGCGACGTGGGCCTGACGCTGTACTACAACGCGGCGGCGGAGCAGGCGCAGATCGGCGGCGACCTGTACGAGGCGGTGCGCACGCCGTTCGGGGTGCGGATCATCCTGGGCGACGTGCAGGGCAAGGGCCTGCCGGCGGTGGAGATGGCGGCGGCGCTGCTCGGCTCGTTCCGGGAGGCCGCGTACGACGCGAGGGACCTGCCCGCGCTGGCGAGCCGGCTGGAGATCGGCCTGCAGCGGTACGCGGAGCGGGCCACCTCGCTGGACGCGTCGGAGCGCTTCGCCACCGCCGTGCTGCTGGAGATCCCGGACGACCGGCCGGAGGCGTACCTGCTCAACTGCGGGCACCCGCCGCCGGTGCTGCTGCGGCCGGACGGCGGGCTGCGGCCGGTGGAGCCGGAGGTGCCGCTGCCGCCGCTGAACCTGTCGGCGCTGGTGGCCAGCGAGTACCACCCGCAGACCCTCCCGTTCGGGCCGGGCGACCGGGTGCTGCTGTACACCGACGGCGTCAGCGAGACCCGGGACCGGCGCGGCGAGTTCTACCCGCTGACCGAGCGGCTGGCCCGCTGGAGCGGCGACTCGGACGTCGCGCTGCTGGAGGGCCTGCGCCGGGACCTGCGGCGCTACGCGGGCGGGCCCGCCGACGACGACGTGGCGGCGCTGCTGGCGTCCCGGCTGGAGCCGCCGGCGGAGCGCTCCGCGGGGCCGTCGGGGGCGTCGGGGCCGTCCGCGGATTGAGGTGCGCCGGGGAGCGTCCGGTCAGGGGCCGTACGGCGGCTCGGCCAGGTCGACGACCAGGCCGTGGCCGCAGTTGTTGGTGAAGCGGGCCCGGGTGCCGGTGAGCGCGATCGCCTCGAACGGGTTGCCGTCGGCGAGCGTCAGCAGCCACACCGGTGCGCCGTCGGGGCCGAGGCGGGCGACGAAGCCCTCGGAGCCGTGGGAGCCGTCGCCGCACACCAGGGTGCCGGAGCCGTCGGGCAGCACGAGGCGGCCGGCCGGGTGGGTGTCGGCGCTGGTGGTCCACTGCGGGTCGAGCAGTTCCCGGACGCTGGTCGGCTCGGCCAGGGCGAAGCCGGCCAGGTCGTCGGGGCCGTAGTCGTCCGTCACGTACCAGGCCCGGCCGTCCGCCCGGTACAGGCCGTCGTCGGCGGGGCGCTCGCCGCGTTCCCACAGCTGGAGGAGTGCGTTCACGCACCGCCCCCTGCCCGGTCGCGCCGGCCGCCACACCCCCGGCGGGCCGCCGCCCCGGACCGTCATCCGGCGTGCACCCGTGCCGCCCCCTTCCCGTCACCCGCCGGCCGTCCGGGTCCGCCCCGGCGGGTGGGCCCCGCACGACCGGGCGGTAACCTCGGGGCCGTCGGCCGTGGGGCCGTGCCGCTGACGCCGTTGTCGAAGGAGCCGCCGGTGTCCGAGAACCGTTCGACCCTGCCGCCGCGGATCGCCGTGTTCGGGGCGGGCAGCATCGGCTGTCGGCTGGGCGGGGCGCTGGCCGCCCGCGCCGACGTGACGCTGATCGGCCGGCCCGCCGCGATGGCCGAGCTGGACCGGGCGGGCCTGACCCTGACCGGCCCGGGCGACCGGCGGCTGCACGCCCGGCCGCGCACCGCGGTGGACGCCGCGGCCGCGGCGGGCGCCGACTACGTGCTGGTGACCGTCAAGTCCGCGGACACCGCGGCCGCCGCCCGGCTGCTCGACCCGCACCTGGACGGGCGCAGCACCGTGATCAGCTTCCAGAACGGCCTGCACAACGCCCGGGCGCTGCACGAGGCGCTGCCGGGCCGGACGGTGCTGGCCGGGATGGTGCCCTACAACGTGGTGCGCACCGGCCCGGCCTCCTTCCACCAGGGCACCGGCGGGGAGCTGGTGCTCGAACGGGCGGGCGCCGCACGGCGGTTCGCGCAGACGGCGGCCGCCGCCGGGCTGCCGGTGCGGCTGCGCCCGGACATGCCGCGGGTGCAGGCGGCGAAGCTGCTGATGAACCTGAACAACGCCGTCAACGCGCTCTCCGGCCGGCCGCTGCGCGAGCAGCTCGGCAGCCGCCCGTACCGGCTGGTGCTGGCCCGCTGCCAGCGCGAGGCGCTGGCGGTGTTCGCGGCGGCGGGGCTGTCCCCGGCCAGGCTGACGCCCGTCCCGCCGCAGTGGATGCCCTCGGTGCTGGACCTGCCCGACGCGGTGTTCCGCCGGGTCGCGGCGGCCAGCCTCCGGGTGGACGCCCGGGCCCGCTCCTCGATGTGGGAGGACCTGCAGCGCGGGCGCCCCACCGAGGTCGGCGAGCTGCAGGGCGAGGTGGTCGCGCTGGCCGAGCGGCACGGGCTGCCCGCCCCGGCCAACCGCCGCCTGCTCGAACTGGTCCGGGCGGCCGAGCAGGCGTCCGCGCCGCCCGCCTGGTCCGGCCCGGAACTGCTCGCCGCCCTCGACGAGGGTCCCTGACTCCCCGACCGCCGAACGGAGTTGACTTCTCGACATGGCGCAGCGGTGGACCACCCACGGCGTCGAACTGCGGCCCGACTCGGTGCACAAGCGCTTCCGCCCGGACTCCGACGGCGACCCGGAGCGGGAGTGGCGGGCGCTGACCCTGCTCGACCGCCACGCCCCGGGGCTGGCCCCGCGCCCGCTGGCCCGCGCGGACGGCGCCGTCACCATGTCCCGGCTGCCGGGCACGGTGCTGCGCGGCACCGAACTGACCGACGACCGGCTGGCCGCGCTGGCCCGCGCCCTGCACCGGCTGCACGGCGCCGTCCCGGCGGCGGAGGCGGCGCGGCTGCCCCGGCGGCGCTGGGACGTCGGGGAGTCCGCGGCAGCGGTCCGGGGCCGGGCCGGGGCGGTGCGCGGTGCGGCGGCGCAACGGGCGCTGGCGGCGGGGCTGCGCTGGCTGGACGGCGCGCAGGACGGGCTGTGCGCGGGCGAGTCGTCCTCGGTGCCGGTGCTGGGGCAGGCCGACGGCAACCTCGCCAACGCCCTGTGGGACGGCGCGGACGTCCGCCTGGTCGACTTCGAGGACTCCGGCCGCTCCGACCGGCCGTACGAGCTGGCCGAGACGGTCGAGCACGTCTCCGCCTGGGCGGAGGGCGGCCTGGACGCCGGGGCCTTCCTAGTGCCGCGTCAGGCGACCTTTGCCGGGAAGGAGCGGCGTCCGGTGCGTGCTATCGGCGTGCCGGCCGGAAGCCCTCGTACTGGATGTACTTGGGTTTTCGGCCGGTGCGGCGAGAGCGCGTGCCGGGCGTCGCGACGGGCGAAGGTCGCCTGACGCGGCACTAGCCCGGTTCGGGCTCTCCCCCGCCGAGCGGTTGCGGCTGCTGGAGTGCCGCCGCCTGTTCGCCCTGCTGTGGCTGGTGTTCCTCACCGCCGACGCCTCGACGGCGGCCCGCAACCCGTCCGGCACCGGGGAGCGCCAGGCGCTGCGGCTGCTCGACCTGCTCGACCGGCCCGGCTGAGCGGGCCCGTCAGCCGGGCAGGCTCTTCTCCAGCACCACGCTGGTGTAGCGGACCGTCATGCCGACCTTGAGGTACAGGTCGAGCGCGCCCGTCCCGGAGTGCGTCCACAGCGTGCAGTGGCTCAGTCCGGCGTCCCGGCAGGCCCGGAAGGTGTGCTGGAGCAGGTGGCGGGCGATGCCCCGGTGGCGGTGGTCGCGGTCGACGGCCAGGCTCTCCACGTAGCCGTCCCCGCTGCCGGGCTGGTCGAGGGCCAGGGCGACGCCGACCACCCGGCCGTCGGTGTCCGAGACGGCGAGCGGCGAGCGCTCGGGGGCGAAGTTCTCGCGGTGGACGGCGTGTTCGGCCCATTCGGCG
This sequence comes from Kitasatospora sp. NPDC004272, assembly GCF_053603035.1. Lineage (NCBI taxonomy): Bacteria > Bacillati > Actinomycetota > Actinomycetes > Kitasatosporales > Streptomycetaceae > Kitasatospora > Kitasatospora sp. NPDC004272. The sequence goes on from NZ_JBSGET010000063.1 coordinate 32,155, forward strand.
AAGTCCATCCGGCGGGCCTTCCAGTCCGCGAAGGCGTCCTCGACCACCCGGTGCGCCTGGTGCTCGTCCCGGGCGTCACCGGCCCGGAACGGACGGATCGTCACCCCGGGCGGTTCGGGCGGCAGTTCGCCGTCCGCCGGCAGGCCGTCGAGGGAGATCTCCAGCAGCCAGCTGGCGCCCTTGGGCCGGTACCCGTAGGTGCGCAGCATCGCCAGGCCGGTCGCGTCCAGGTCGGCGACCACCTGGACCAGCTTGCCGACGCCCTGTTCGACGGCCCGGCTCTCCATCCACCCCAGCAGGGCGGTGCCGATCCGGCGCCCCCGGTGCGCGGGGTGCACCCGGCACTCGCAGCGCCGGTCGCTCCACGCCCAGGCGACCGGGCCGCCGTCCGGGCCGTGCACCAGCAGGGTGTCCGCGGCCGGGTCGAAGCCGGGGCGGGCCAGCACCGCGGCGAACTCCCCGGCGTCCGCCTCCACCGCCGCGTCGCCGTGCAGGTGCCGCTCGCAGGCGGTCAGCAGGTCGAGCACGGCGGGCAGGTCGGCGGACGGGTCGAACGGCCGGGCGGTGTACCCGGCGGGCAGCTGGGGCTTGGCCATGGCGGGGGTCCTTCCTCACGGTGGGGACGGGGCGCGGGAGCCGCCGTCCGGTCAGCCCGCGGTGAGCGTGCGCAGCAGCGCGGGCAGGTGCCGCATCTCGGAGAACAGCACGGTGTCCGGCGCGCCGTCCCCGCCTCCTTCCCGGTACCCGTCCTTCCCGAAGTGGCGGTGCCCGAACTCCCCGCCGGCGAGCGCCCGTCCGGTGGGGCCGCCGGTGTAGCCGAGGCGGCGCATCCCGGCGGCCCGGGCGGCGCGCATCCCGGCGGGGCTGTCCTCGACGACCGCGCAGACCCCGGGGTCGTACCCGGTTCCGGCGGCGGCGTGCAGGAAGACGTCGGGGAAGGGCTTGCCGCGGGCGACCTCGTCGGCGCTGAAGATCCGTCCGGCGAAGCGCCGGTACAGCCCGGTGCGGCCCAGGGTGTGCCGCATCTTGGCCTGGCTGCCGCTGGAGGCGACGCAGTACGGCAGGCCGAGCGCGTCCAGGCCGTCCAGCGCCGTCACGATGCCGTCCACGGGCGTCAGTCCGGCGTCCACCAGCTCGCGGTGGCGCTGCTCGAAGCGCCGCTCCCACTCGGCCGCCGCGACCGGTCCGAGGCGCTCGGCGATCTGCTGCCGGATCGCGGCGGGGGTGCGGCCGATGAACCGTTCCACCACCTCGTCCACCCCCAGCGGCCAGCCGAGTTCCGCGCCGACCTCGACCTGGACCCGCGCGGCGATCCACTCGATGTCGACCAGCACCCCGTCGCAGTCGAACACCACCAGTTCAACGGGTTTCCCGGGCGTGCTCGCGGCGTTCACGGTGACCATTGCGGCAGCCTAGTGCCGCTGCGGCGGCGCCGGGCGTGATTTTCCGGCGGTCAGACAACCGCCCTGACGGTCCGGTCCGCGTACCGCAGCATCTGGTCGATGTCCTGGTCCATCTCGCGCAGCGCGGCGGGCTCCGCGGTGAGGAGAGCGGGAACGTTGATGGTGCTCACCGCGAGGAAGGAACCCGCCACGGTCAGGAACTCCTGGTAGCGCTCCTGGCCGTGGGCTCCGAGCGACTCCCAGTTCCGGGGCTCCGGGGGCAGGCTCGCCGCCCACCGTTCGAGGGCGTGGGTGCCGTGGACCTGGATGTACTCCATGACAGCCGTGGCACGCCCCAGCACCTCGATCGTGGTGTCGAAGTTCCGCTGCGACTGCCCCAGGACCGCTTCCGCCGCTTCGATCTCCGTGCGCAGCCGTTCCTCCTCCTTCTTGGTCCGGCGCTTCTTCAGAACGTAGAAGCCGGTGGCCGCCAGTGCCACCGCCGGGGCCGCGACGATGCCCGCCAGCAGGAGGACCCCGCCCGCCATGCCCGCGCCGCCGGCGGCCAGCGTGCCGCCGCCCAGGACGGCGAGTGTCGCGTTGGTCGCGGCGGCCCCGTACAGCGCCGTGATCGCCGTCCCCGTGGAGGCCGTCCCGAAGGCCGCGGCGGCGGCGAAGGTGGTGTAGGCCGCGGCAGTGCCGACTGCCGCCCCGGCCGCCGCCCCGACCGCGCCCCCGGCGGCATCCCGGACCGCGCCGGCGATCCCGGCGGAGATCGCCCTGACCCGGATCGCCGCAGGCCCCTCTCGGGTGGTCGCGACTTCCCCCTCGCCCGGCTCGTCCGCGTCCGTCCCATCCGGTTCGGGTGCTCCGCCGATACTCGCGGCCAGCTCCACGAACCTCAGGAAGAACCCCGCGTGGATGTCGTCGTAGGCACGGTTGAAGGCTTCCCCGTGCTCCTCGGTGATCTTCGTCCGCTGGGCCACCTTCTCGGTGACCTCGGCGTAGCGCCGCTTCGTCTCCGCGACCCGCTCGCGGAACTTCTCCGGCGGCGGGCCCTGCTGCTCGGCCAGGAGCCTGGTCCGGTCCTCCGCCTCCTGCCGGAGCTGCTCGGGGGTCAGTCGGAGTGCGAGGGCGATGGCGGCCAGACGGTGCGCCCCGGGGCTGATCAACCCGCTCTCGATCCGGGAGACCGAGACCTCGCCGCCCTTCCCGTACTCGGCCTTCCTGGCCAGCTCCACCTGGGTCATCAGAGGCTGCCGGGCCTGGCGGTGTTCGCGGATCACCTGGCCCATCGCCTGCGCGCTGAAGTCGTTCATCCGTCCAGGTCCTTCGGATCAGCGGCTGTGGCGGTACCAGGACGACTTGACCTCGCGCACCAGCGCGTTGCCGGAGCGGACCGCCTGGGTGCCGTCCTCCGCGAACTGCTTGAACGCCTTGATGACGGCCGGATCGCGGCGGACGTCGTTGGCGGTCTGGATGTTCTGGGCCGCGGTGGCGGTCAGACGGTTGAGGTCAAGGCGAGGCACGGCTGCGAACCCTTCGTCCCGGATGCTGTCCTTGGGCACGGAACTTAGCATCACTTAGCTTCCCGTAGCAGCACTATGACGGATCCTCCGGTGCCGAACGCCCCGGCACCGGAGGGAGCCTCAACGCAGCCCGGTGGCCGGCGACTGGGTCAGTACGCAGGTGAGGCCGGCGCGGACGAAGCGGAGCAGCGGCGCGGTCTCGGCCGTCACGTGGGCCCGGAGCGCCTGGCCGGCCAGGTCGGCGGGGAGGGCGGCAAAGATGCCGTACGGGCCGGTCAGCCAGCTGCCGGGCTCCTGGGCGCAGATCCAGACGGCCTTCTCCGGCTCGGTGAACCCCGCCCGGGGCGGGCGGCCCGGTCGGCCCTCCGGGTACGCCACGGCCTCCCAGCGGGCCAGGCCCCCGGGGGTGGCCCGGACGGTGAGCATCGGCCCGCCGGAGCGCCACACCGCCGGGTCGGCGACGGCCCGTTCCAGTTCCGGGCCGGACAGCACCGGGGCGGCGTCGGTCATCGTCCGGCCGGTGCGCACCGTCAGCCACCCGGCGCCGACCAGCCGGAGCGTCGCCGCCGCCAACTCCGGTACCAGGGCCAGCTGTTCGGGCACACTCGCGCCGGGCCGGGACGCCGGGCGAACCCGTCCAGCGCAGCACCGAGTTGAGGTGCTGCGGGGTGTTCGCCAACTGGAGGCCGATCACCGCGCGGCGCACCAGCACCTGTTCGGCGAGGATCAGTTCGGCCCACTCCCCGGCGGGCCCGCTCTCCGCCGCACCGCTGCCAGCCGCAGCGCCCCCCGCCGTCCTGTTTCCCATGGGCACCGATCCTGGCACAGACCCCCGTTCCGGGCGGCGGCCCCGGGGGATGTCGATGGGCGGTCGGCGGGCCGGCACCGTCCTGGGCAGTCGTGTCGTTCTGGGCGGTGGTGCCGTCCCGGGCAGTCGCACGCCCGCCGTCCTGCCGCAGCGGGGATCCGGAATCCCGTCCGGTGCGGCGCCGGACCGCAGTAGGCTCGTGGGCACACCGACTTTCCCACCAGTCACGGGAGTTCACCATGTCCGCTGCCGTCCCGTCCCCGTCCGACCGCACTCCGCAGGACGTGCTGGCGCGCTACCGGCGGGCGATGCTCGACCTGGACGCGGACGCCCTCGCCGACCTGTACGCGCCGGACGCCGTGCACGAGTTCCCGTTCCGCTTCCCGGGCTTCCCGGAGCGCTACGAGGGCCGGGAGGCGGTGCGCGCCGGGTACGGGGCGGCGTGGGGGGCCAGCCCGGTCCGGCCCGTCGAGGTCGAGGAGAGCGCGCTGCACGTGTCGACCGACCCGGAGGTGTTGGTGGTCGAGCAGGTGGTGCGCGGCGAGATCGCGGGCGGCCGGGGCGCCTTCGCGGTGCCGGGCCTGCTGGTGCTGCGGGTCCGGGACGGGCTGATCGTGCACGTCCGCGACTACATGGACGGCTCGGCCGTCTCCGGCGCCCGCAGCAGCTGAGACCGGCTCAGGACCGGGCCGCCGCGGGGGTGCGCAGCGCGGGCAGCGTCCGGTCGAAGGCGGTGAGCAGCAGGAACAGCACGGCCGCGCCCATCATGATCCAGGCCAGTTGGTGCATTCCGGCGGTGCCCGCGTGCGGCCCGTAGGCGGCGGCGGTCGCCGCGGAGGCGACCATCGACCCGAGGTAGGCGAAGGTGCGCAGCAGCCCGGCGGAGGATCCGGTGCGGGCCGGGTCGGACTGCTGGAAGACGGAGTTCTGCAGGGCGAGCCCGTTGGCGCCCTGCGGGACGCCGAACACCACGGCCAGCGCCGCCAGCGCCCACAGCGGGCTGTGCGCGCCGAGCGCGAGCATCAGCAGGCAGGCGGCGACCTGGCCGAGGCCGCCGACCAGCAGGGTGGCCCGGATGCCGCCGCGCCGCCCGGCCAGCAGCGAGACGCCGATGCCGACCAGGAAGGTCGGGGCCTGCACCAGCCCGGCCTGCAGCGGCGACAGGCCGAAGCCCTCCTCGGTCCACTGGGCGAAGCCGTACAGGAAGGCGTAGGAGACGACGTACGCGGCCAGCGCGCGGCTGTAGGTGAGGAGCAGCGGGGTGTTGCCGCCGAGCACCTTGACGTCGATGAACGGCTGTTCGGCGCGGCGCTCGCGGACGGTGAAGGCGACGGCGGCGGCCAGCGTGAGCAGCGGCAGGTACCAGCGGTCGGCGTGCGGGTGCATCAGGAACAGCAGCAGCGAGAGCAGCAGGACGGCGAACAGGGCCATGCCGGGCAGGTCGATCCGCCGCAGCGTGCCGGGGCCGTCGGGGCTCTCGGAGGGGCGTTCCTGCGGTTCCTGCCTGGGCAGGCGCAGCGCGCCGAGGGTGACGGCGAGCACCGACAGCGGGATGTTCAGCGCGAAGGTGCTGCGCCAGCCGCCGGCGCTGGTGAGCAGACCGCCGAGCAGCGGGCCGATCACGGCGACGGTCTGGTTGGCGACGGCGAGCAGGGTGAGCACCCCGGCGGGGCTGTCCTGTCCGGTGCGCCGGGACTCGGCGCGCAGCAGGGCCATCGCGGCGGGGTAGCCCGCGCAGGTGCCGAAGCCGAGGACGACCCGGGCGGCGATCAGCGTGCCGAGGTTGGGCGCGAGGGTGCCGACGATCCCGGCGACGCCGACCAGGCTGGTGCTGGCGAGGAAGAGCCGGCGCGGGCCGAACAGGTCGATCAGCCGTCCCACCACGGGCTGTCCGAGCGCGGTGGCCAGGTACAGCGCGGAGACCAGCCAGGCGGTCTGCGCGGGCGAGGCGCCGAGCGCGGCGCCGATCGGGACCAGCGCGACGGCGATGATGGTGGAGTTGATCGGGTTGAGGACGGAGCCGAGCACCATCGGGGGGACGAGTCGGCGGTCGAGCGCCGGTGCCCGGTCCAGCTGCTCGCCGGGGGCGGTCGTGGTCGTACGGTCGGTCATGGCGCTTCTGCCGCTCGGTGGTCGTGGTACGGGGGTTCCCCGGGGCGGGGGCGGGCCGTCACTCCTGGACGATCCGTTCGAGGACGGCCATCGCGGCGATGACGGTCTGCCGCTCCTCCTCGGTGCACTTCGCCTGGAGTTCGGCGGCCAGCCACTCGCCGCGGGCCCGGCGGCCCTCCTCGCCGCGGCGCCGGCCTTCGGGGGTGAGCCCGATCAGGACCCGGCGGCCGTCCTCGGGGTCGCGGCTGCGTTCGACCAGGCCCTGTGCGGCCAGGGCGGCGATGGTGGTGGCCATCGACTGGTGGCGCATCTTCTCGGCGACGGCGAGGTCGCTGGTGGTCAGGCCGACTTCGCTGTCCAGCAGCCGCCCCACGGTGGAGGCCTGGGTGAGGGTGAAGTCTCCGGTCCCGGTGGCGGACCGGATCCGGCGGCGCAGCTTGCCGATCACCGAGCGCACCTGCTGCGAGGCGCGCAGGGCGGACGGCGCGGGGTCGGAGTCTTCGCTCATGCTCCCCACCCTAGGTTTCCGACCGCCGAATGTACAGTTTCCCTGTAGATTTCGGCCGATCTCCGCAGCCGCCGCACCGCCCCGGGCGGGCCCGCCGTTTGGCGTTCCGCCGCGCCCGCTGCTACTTTTCCGGAGGCCGTGCGAGAGACCTTGGAGGTGGTACCCGTGAACGCAGCAACGACATGGGTGCTCCCCGCTGGGGCCACGGTCGGACGGTAGTGATCCGTCCGGGAGCGCCGTTCCTGAGCACTCCCGAAAGGCACACAGCCATGACTGTGCACTTCACCTCCGCGTCCCACCTCGACGGCGACGTCCTGGAACGCGACTTCACCCTCGGCGAGGTCCCCGGCGTCCTGTGGACGCCCGCGTCCGCCGACCCGTCCGCGCCCGTGCCGCTGATCCTGCTCGGCATGCCGCCGCTGGGCCTGGCCCGGATGCGCCCCCGGCTGGTGGACCGGGCCCGCCGGGCCGCCGCGGACGGCTTCGCCTCGGCCACCATCGAACTCCCCGGCAGCGGCGAGCGACCCCGCGTCCCCGCCCTGGAGCAGGGCCGCGCCGAACTGCGCCGGGCGATGGCGGCGGGCGAGCAGGTCGGCCCGGAGACCATCGACGCCCTGGTCCTCCCGCTGGTCGAACTGGCCGTCCCGGAGTGGCGGGCCGCGCTGGACGCCCTGCTGGAGGTGCCCGGCATCGGCGGCCCGGTCGGCTACTCGGGCGGGGTGATCTCGATCGGCGTCCGCCTCGCCGCGGTCGAGCCGCGGATCGCGGCCGCCGGCCTGTTCGCCGGCAGCCTGCTCCCCCGCGCCACCTTCGAGGACGCCCGCCGGGTCACCGTCCCGCTGCACGTCCTGCTGCAGTGGGACGACGAGGGCAACGACCGGCGGGCCTCGCTCGACCTGTTCGACGCCTTCGGCTCGGCGGAGAAGTCGCTGAGCGCCAACATGGGCGGCCACACCGGCGTTCCCGAGTACGCGGGCGAGGCCGCGGCCGGGTTCTTCGCCCGCCACCTGAAGAACTCCGCGGAGTAGCCCCGCCCTTCCGGTGGTCCGGGGCCTTCGGGTTCCCGGACCGCCGGAAAGTGCCCGCCGGAAAGTGCCCGCCGGAAGGTGCCCCGAGCGGTCGGCCGCCGGTCGGGAAGCGGTCAGCGGGCGGGCCCGAAGACCGCTTCCACCGCGCCCAGCATGCCGCGCAGCACGGCCGCGCCCTTCGCCGGCCGGGCGTCCGGACCCCCGGCCGCCTCCTCGGCCAGCAGCGACACCCGGGTGCGGTCCTCCTCGAAGACGCCGAGCACCTCGCGGACGGCGTCGTCGACGTACTGCTCGTGCTGGACGTCCAGGTCGGCCAGGGCCTCCACGAGGACCGCGACCGCCGCCCGGTCACCGCGCCGCAGCAGGGCCCGGGCGGTCTCCAGGGTCACGTAGGTGTCCTGCGGGTCGGCCAGCAGGTCGGCCAGCACCCTCGCCGCCGCCGGGAGTTCGGCGAACGACGCGAGTGCCCGTCCGGCGTCGGCGCGGTCCTGGTAGGCGGCGCTGTCGGCCAGGGTGGCCAGGGCGCTGACGCAGGCTTCCCGTGCCTCGGTGTCCATCCGGTCCGCCCTCCTGGGTATCGGGCCTCGGTGCCGGGCCTCGGTGCCGAGCCTCGGCCGCGGCGCTCACGGCAGGGCCACACCGTACTCGGCGAGGCCGGCGCGGAGGTGTTCGCGGTCGGTGCGGGCCAGGTGGCCGCCGGTGAATTGGTCGTCCGTGGTGAGCTCAGCGACGCAGCCGGGAGGAGGGACGAACGTTTCTTCATCCTCGGGGTTCTCGAACTCGGCCTCGGCCAGCACCAGTCCGAGCAGCGGACCCTCGAAGACGTCCACCCCGAGCGGGGGGACGCCGAGCCGGGTCCTGGTCAGCTCGGGGCCGGGCAGCGCGGCCAGCAGGCGGGCGTACTCCTGCTCGGAGAGCTGCAGGTCGGCGGGTGCGCCCGGGCAGGCGGGCTGCTCCCGGCCGAGCCGGTAGCTGCACTCGCCGGTGTCGAGCCGCTCGACCCGGCGCAGCCGCAGCCGGGTGCCGTCCACGTACCGGTCGGTGATCCGGCGGGCGGCGGTGACGCTGCCGGGGGCGGGCACCCGGGCGAGCAGGAAGCGGCGCCCCCGCTCGGCCGGGTCGGACTCGTCCCCCACCGGGTGCGGTGCGTGCGGTGTCTGCGGTGCATGCGGTGCATGCGGTGCATGCGGTGCCTGTGGTGCATGCGGTGTCTGTGGTGCGTGCGGTGCGGTGGCGCCCCGGCGGGTGCCCTCCCCCGTGTGTTCCCCCATGCGGTGCTTCCCCTTCGTGCTCTCCCCCGTCGTGCCCGCGCCACCGCCGCCCGGGGCGGCGGCCCGCGCGGGCTCCCCGTCAGCCGCCCGCACCAGGCCCCCGGTCGGTGCGGCGGGCGGCTCCCACCAGAGTAGTGCGCGAACCGCTTCGGTACGGTGCGCGCCGCCGAATGTTCCTCATGTCCGCTCAGTTCCGTTCACCGAGCGGACAGTTGGTGCACCTACCCGGTCACGGTTCGACCACCGATCGACCACCGGTCAGCCGCCGAGGAAGGGGAACAGGTTGAGGAACGGCTCGGTGGTGACCGACATGCCGCGCCCGAAGGGGTCGTCGAAGTCCCAGATCAGGAACAGCAGGAACCCGAACAGGGCGCTGAAGGTGCCCGCCAGGACGAGTTCGCGCGGCGAGCGGCGGATCTGCAGGGCGAACAGCATGCCGATGGTGATCACCGCACCGACGCCGAGACCGAACCAGACCACCCCGGGCATGGTCGGACCGACGTTGCCGCCACGGGAGTTGCGGGCCTCGTCGGCGCTGGCGATCTTGTCCATCATCGCCTGGTACGCCTGCGCCTCGATGTCGTTCTGCGGCGCCCGCGCGGCGACGTCGGTGCGCAGCTTGGCGAGCAGGTCGGTGCCCTCGGGGCTGATCTCCCCCTCGGTGCGCATGTAGTGCCACTCGGTGTCCACCACGAACGAGACGTACGCCTCGACGTCCTTGTCGACCACGGCGCGGTAATCGGCGGGGAACACCTCGGCGCGGGCGCTGACCTCGTGCAGCGCCTGGGCTTCGCGCTGCACGTCGTCCTGCGCGGCGGAGCGCGACTCCCAGACGCCCGCGATCGCCAGGCCCAGCACGATCGCGTAGACCACGCCGATCATCATGGTGATGTACTCGATGACGTCGGGCGTCTCCGAGGTGTCCTCGTGCTCGTCGACCCTGCGGTTCCTCACCAGCACGACCGCGACGACGACCAGGCACGCCCCGGCCATCGCGAGGGCTAGTGCCAGCCATTCGGACATGACGGGTCCTCTCCTGAACTGTCGGTTGGGTGAAGGGTGTTGTCGGTTCTCCGCCGGTCCGCTCCCACCTCGGTGCGGGCTCGGGAACGCCCGCGGGGGCGATCGCGGCCGCGGGGGCGGTAACGGCGGGATCAGGAACGGCCGCGGCGCCCGGCGCTTCCGGACTTCCCGCGCGGGCGCAGCGCGGCGGCGGCGAGCACGGCGGGGACGGTGACCACCAGCATCCGGGTGGTGGTCGGGGTGCTGTGCCGCTTGGGCGGCTCGACGTGCACCGGGGGCGGCGGCAGGTGGACGGTGGGGGCGGGCGCGGGCCGGGCGGGTGGGGGGCTCGGCGCGGGCGTCGTCGGTGCGGGGCTGGGGACCGGCGCGGGCGGCGGCACCGCGCTGGGGGTGGGCCGGGCCGGGCCGGGCGCGGGTTTCGCGGGGGCCGGGGGTGCCGGGGGTGCGGGCACCGGGGTCGGCGTGGGGGTGGGCGCCGGCTTCGGGACGGGGGTGGGCGTCGGGGTCGGCTTCGGCGTCGGGGTGGGGGCGGGGGTCGGCGTGGGGCTGGGCTTGGGCGTGGGGCTGGGCTTGGGGCTGGGCTTGGGGTCGCAGTGGTGCTCGTGCCCGTACCCGTTCCCGTTCCCGTGGCTCTCGTGCCCGTTGCCCGGCTTGCCGTCGCTCCCGCCCCCGGCCCCGCTCTGCGGGCGGAGCGGGACGTTCGCCCCGCCGCCCGCGTCCACCTCGATGTGCACGCCGGGGGCGTCGACCGAGGTGTGCACCTTGACGCAGATGTCGAGCCGGTGGCCGCCGCCGGCGCCGCGCACGGCGGACGCGGCCTGGGTGGCGCCGGTGAGCACCGCGCAGACCACGGCGACGCCCGTCAGGGCGGTGGCGGTGCGGGCGCCGCGCCTCCACTGCGGGGGCAGGGCGCGGGCGGGTAAGGCCGGGGCTCCCGTTCTGCCGTCCGCCGACGGACGGCCGTTGCGCTGCATGGGCGTGGTCCTACCTTCCGGTGGCTGTGGGCGGTCGTCGAGCTGGTGCGCGCCCCGCTTCGGGCACGGCCGAGGTGGCCGGAGCGCAGTCGAGGGCGCGTCAGAGGATCGGGCCGTTCCGCCCGCAGTGCCGTGGGCGAGCTGCAGAAACGGATCGGCATGATCAATCCGACGCACCCTCAACGTGGTGCGCCGCCGTTTGGTTACGGCCGGCGGCGGGCCGTCACTGCGCGGTGTCGATCAGGAGCCGGCGGCCGCCGGTCAGCGGTGCGCGATCTCCACGTTCTCCAGCACGCCGAGCGCGTCCGGGACCAGGATGGCCGCCGAGTAGTACGCGGTGACCAGGTAGTTGATCACGGCCTTCTCGTCGATGCCCATGAAGCGGACCGACAGGCTGGGCTGGTACTCGTCCGGGATGCCGGTCTGGTGCAGGCCGATGACGCCCTGGTTGTCCTCGCCGGTGCGCAGCACCAGGATGGAGCTGGTGTTCTCCGGGGTGATCGGGATCTTGCTGCAGGGCAGGATCGGGACGCCGCGCCAGGCCGGGACCTTGTGGCCCTGGAGGTCGACGGTGTCGGGGTACAGGCCGCGGGCGTTGAACTCCCGGCCGAGGGCGGCGATCGCCTTCGGGTGGGCGAGGAAGAACTCGGAGTCGCGGCGGCGGCTGAGCAGTTCGTCCAGGTCGTCGGGGGTGGCCGGGCCGGAGTGGGTCTGGATGCGCTGGTTGAAGGCGCAGTTGGCGAGCAGGCCGAACTCGCGGTTGTTGATCAGCTCGTACTCCTGGCGCTCGCGCAGCGCCTCCACGGTGAGCTTGAGCTGCTGCTCGATCTGGTTCATCGGCTGGTTGTACAGGTCCGCGACCCGGGAGTGGACCCGGAGCACGGTCTGCGCGATGGAGAGCTCGTACTCGCGCGGCTTGAGCTCGTAGTCGACGAACGCGGTGGGCAGCAGGTGCTCGCCCTCGTGGCCGGCCGACATCGCGATCTCGGCCTCGCCGAGCTCGTTCTGGCGCTGCAGCGGGAGGCTGGCGAAGTCCCGGATGTGGGCCTGCAGGCTGTCGGACTGGGCGAGCACGGCCTCGAAGTCGGCCCGGCTGAGGGTCAGCAGGGTGCCGGCGGTCTTGGCGGTGGCGGTGTAGTCCCAGGTGGCGTCGGCGTCCAGCAGGGCGTTCTCGCCGAAGCGGTCGCCGTCGCCGAGGACGCCGACCACGGCGTCGTCGCCGTACTTGCCGGTGGAGACCTGGTTGATCTTGCCGTGCGCGACCAGGTGGATCTTGTCGGACGCGGTGCCGCGCTCGACCAGCACCTCGCCGGCCCGGAAGTCGCGCTGCTGGCAGCGGCCGGCGAGGGCGGTCAGCACCTCCTCGTCCTCGTAGCCGCGCAGCAGGGCGAGTTCGCCGAGCTCCTGCGGGATGACCCGGACGTCGCCGCCGGTCTGGATGAACTCGATCCGGCCGTCGCCGACCGTGTAGGTCAGTCGGCGGTTGACCCGGTAGGTGCCGCCGGAGGTCTGGGTCCACGGGAGCATCCGCAGCAGCCAGCGGGAGGTGATCTCCTGCATCTGCGGCGCGGACTTGGTCGTGGTGGCCAGGTTGCGGGCCGCTGCGGTGGTGAGGCTGGTCTGCTGGCGCTGCGCCTGCTGAGTCTCCGGGCTGCTGTCCACGGACATCGGGCCGGGCTCTCCTTCGTCTCGCACGAAACCTGACGGTCCGTCAGATCCGTGAGCTTATGGGGGTGTTGCTGGGGTACCGGTGGGGCAATTGGTAAAGGAAGGGGAAAGCGTCGACGGGAGCCGGAAGGCACTGGTCGCCGCGCTCGCCCGCCGCCTCCGGAACACTAGATCGTTCCGGCCCCCGGATCGCCCGTGCGCCCCCGCGTGCACCCGATTAGGTGAACCTTGGCCCGTGGAGGATTGGCGGCGCTGACACCGTGTCAGACGCCGTTTCCGCCCCCGGACCCATGGTGGCCTGCGCCGCCGCCGCTCCGGGGCCCGAGCTCCCGAACGCCCCCGGCGGGCGGGGGCGTTCGGGA
>NZ_JBSGET010000064.1:0-44585 GCF_053603035.1 Kitasatospora sp. NPDC004272
AGACGCACATGGCGGCGATCTTCGCGGACACCCGACCGCGAAGATCACAGCCACTGGATCACGCCACGCAGTTGATCAATTACCCCACACTTTCTCAGGCGGCGAGCGGACGGGCGTGCGAGTGCTCGTGCGGACGGGCGTACGGGTACCCGTGCGGGTAGGCGTGCGAGTGGTCGGCGCCGCCGTGCAGGGCGTGCAGGCCGGCGGCCAGGCGGGCCGGGTCCTGCCGCAGCCACAGCCGCAGGGCGGTGCCCAGCGCGGCGCAGGGCGTGGGCGGCCGGTCCGGGTACTGGGGCGGCGCCAGGCGGACGGCCAGCGCGGGGAGCAGCTCGGCGAGCTCCGGCGGCAGCCAGACCGTCACCGCGCACGGGGCGAACCGGCCCGGCTGCTCGGCGCCCCGGGGCGGGTCCTGGGCGAGCAGGGCGGGCAGCACGTCCAGCAGCGCGTCCGCGACCACCTCGGACACGTCGCCGCGGTGGCCGCGCGCCAGTCGGCGCAGCAGCGTCCGCTCCGCGGTGGTGAGCCGGACAGCCAGCATGACCTCGTCGGATTCCATCGCACGGCCTTCCTGGGCGCCCGCGCCCACCCGATCGGCCCGCCGCGCGGGCCGGACACATCGCTGACCTGGGGTCACTGTCCACACCCGCCCCGGACGCGGGGAAGGGCCGAACGGTCCCGGCCGCAGGGCCCGAACGGCAGCCCGAACGGCGGGCGGGTCGGCGGGCCGGTCGGCGGGCGGGGCGGCGGGCCGGGCGGCGCGGGGTGGAGGTGGGGTCAGCGCCCCGGTCACCGGGCCGCGGACTTCGCTCGGTGCGCCGCTATCAGGTCCCGGTACCAGGCGAACGAGGTCTTCGGGGTGCGCTGCTGCGTCGCGAAGTCGACGTGGACGAGGCCGAAGCGCTCGCCGAACCCCTCCGCCCACTCGAAGTTGTCCAGCAGGGACCAGGTGTAGTAGCCGCGGACGTCGATGCCGTCGGCGGTGGCGCGGGCGAGGGCGTCGAGGTGGCCGGCGAGGTAGTCGGTGCGGAAGGCGTCGTCGAGGGAGTCGTCGGTGGAGCAGCCGTTCTCGGTGACGGTGACCGGGGGGAGGGCGTCGCCGTAGCGCTCGCGGAGGGTCAGCAGCAGTTCGCGCAGCCCCTCCGGGACGACGGGCCAGCCGAAGTGGGTGCGGGGGACGCCCTCGACGGGGGCCTCGGCGAAGGGGAGGCCGGGCCCGGTGGGGGCGGCGATCCGGGTGGGGTTGTAGTAGTTGACGCCCAGTCCGCTCAGGCCGGGGCCGGCGACCAGGTCGAGGTCGCCGTCCCGGACCGCGCCGCACAGGTCCGGCCCGACCCCGTACGCGGACAGGTCGGGGTAGCGGCCCAGCAGCAGGGGGTCGGTGAACAGCCGGTTGTGCAGCGCGTCGTACGCCTCGGCCGCGGCCCGGTCCTCGGGGGCGTCGCTCGCCGGCCGCACCGGGGTCAGGTTGTTGGCGATCAGGACGTCGAGGCCGCGGCCGCGCAGGTCGGCGGCGGCCAGGCCGTGGGCGAGGAGCTGGTGGTGGGCGGCGGGCAGGGCGTCCAGCATCAGCGCGCGGCCGGGGGCGTGGATGCCGAGCGCGTAGCCGTACACCATGTGGACGAACGGCTCGTTCAGGGTGATCCAGGCCGGCACCCGGTCGCCCAGCCGGTCGGCGACGGTGCTCGCGTACTCGGCGAACCGGAAGGCGGTCTCCCGGCGGAGCCAGCCGCCGGTGTCTTCGAGGGCCTGCGGCAGGTCCCAGTGGAAGAGGGTGGGCAGCGGGGTGATGCCCGCGTCCAGCAGGCCGTCGACGAGCCGGTCGTAGAAGTCCAGTCCGGCGGCGTTCACGGGTCCGCGGCCGGTCGGGCGGACGCGGGGCCAGGCGATCGAGAACCGGTACCCGTCCACGCCCAGTTCCCGCATCAGCTCCACGTCCTGCGGCCACCGGCGGTAGTGGTCGCAGGCGACCCGCCCGCTCTCCCCGTTCCGCACCGCCCCGGGCCGCTCGCAGAACGCGTCCCAGACCGAGCGCCCCCGGCCGTCCTCGTCCACCGCGCCCTCGATCTGGTAGGCGGCGGTGGACACCCCCCAGCGGAACCCGGCGGGCAGATCGTGGCGGTCCGTCATGGCGGCCCCCTTGCGCTCGGCAATATGAGGACTGCTCACATTAGGGAGTCCGGCCGCCCGGCGCCAGGCCCCGGCACGGTGCCGGGGTGCGGTCCCAGGGTGCGGCGTCAGCCGGCGGTGGCCGGGCGGGACCGGCCGGGGACCCGTCCGGTGTCCGGAGCGGTATCCGGGGCGGCGTCCGGGGCGGTGTCGTACTGCCGGGCCTGGACCCGGTACATCCGGCCGTAGCGGGTGTCGCCGGCCATCAGCTCGGCGTGGGTGCCCTGTTCGACCAGGCGGCCGTGGTCGAGGACGGCGATGTGGTCGGCCTTGGCGGTGGCGGCGAGGCGGTGGGTGATCAGGATGACGGTGGCGCCGAGGTCGCGCAGGCGGCGGATCTGTTCGAACGCGGCGACCTCGGCGGCCGGGTCGAGGGCGGAGGTCGGTTCGTCGACGACGACCAGGGCCGGGCGGCGGCCGTCGGCGTCGGGGGTGGCCAGCCGCAGGTGGGTGCGGGCGAGCGCGATGGTCTGCCACTGGCCGCCGGAGAGGTTCACCCCGCCCTCGAAGCCCCGGGCCAGCAGGGTGTGCCAGCCCCGGGGGAGGCCGTCCAGGACGCGCTGCAGGTCCGCGTAGCCGGCGGAGGCGTCCAACTGCTGCTGTTCGACCGGGACTTCGGGGCGGCCGAGGAGCAGGTTGGCCTCCAGGGTGAAGGGCCAGCGCTGGTAGGTCTGGTCGAGCAGCACGGTGGAGCGGAACTGCTGGTGCCGGTCGGCACCGGCGGTGTCGACGGCGTCCCAGCGGATCCGGCCGGTCTGCGGCCGGTAGACCCCGCACAGCAGGTGGGCCAGCGTCGACTTGCCGGAGCCGTTGGCGCCGACCAGGGCGGTGACCTGCCCGCAGGGGATGGTGAGGCTGACCCGCTCCAGGGCGGGGGTCGGTTTGCCGGGGTAGGTGAAGGTGACGTCCTCGACGGTGATGGTCTTCGGGCGTTCGGGCAGCGGGGTGCCGCCGGTGGGGACGGCGCGGCGGTGGCCCTCGGTGCGCAGCCGGTCGAGGTCGCGGACGAACAGCGACTCCTCGTACAGCGAGTTGACCCGTTCGACCAGGCCCGCGATGCCGGCGGCGCCGGTGCGGATCGCCAGGACGGCGGTGAACGCGGCGGCGAGCGGGACGGCGTGGTCCAGGACGAGCCAGCCGAGCAGGGCGAAGGCGCCCGCGGTGGCGAGGCCGGCCAGGGTGGCGGTGAGCGTGTCGGTGACGGCCCGGGCGCGGGCGAGGCGGTTCTGTTCGCGTTCGGCGGCCTGGGACATCAGGGCGTAGTGGTGCAGCAGGAACGGGCCGGCGGCGTGGACGCGCTGCTCGGCCGCGGAGTAGGGGTGGATCAGCAGGTCGGCGATGGCGGTGCTGGCCCGGTTGTGCTGGAGCATCGCCCGGGTGGAGGTGTACTGGCGGCGGGCGGTGACCACCGCGCCCCAGCCGCGCGGCGCGGTGATCAGCACCAGCATGGCCAGCAGCAGCGGGTTCAGCACGGACAGCACCCCGGCGACCGAGAGCAGGGAGAGCGCGCCGGTCAGCACGGCGGTGGCCTGCCCGATGATGTTCTGCAGCGACCTCGCGCCCCAGCGGGCGCTGTCGACCACCTCCAGGAACTCCGGGTCCTCGATCGCCGCCAGCTCGGAGCGGCTGACCACCTCCAGGAACTCCAGCGTGGCCAGCCGGAACACGGCGGGCTCCAGCCGCCCGGCCGCCCAGGTCGACAGCGCCTGCAGCAGCGCCGAGGCGGCGGCCAGCGCCCCGGCCACCACCACCGCGGGCGCCGCCGCCCGCATCACCCGTTCGACGTCGCCCGGCGCCAGCAGCGCGGCCAGCACCCGGTTCACCGCGACCAGCGAGGCCGCCGCCGCGACTCCGCGCAGCACCTCGGAGACGACCAGTACGAGCAGCGCCCGCGGACCGGCCGTCCAGGCCATCCGCCCGGCCAGCAGCAGGAACCGCGGGATCTGCCGGGCCACCGCGAGGAACGAGAGCTTCCCGGCGGCGAGTTCGTGCCGGGCCCAGCCGTAGCTGTACCGCATCGGCCCGCCGAACAGCAGCCGCTCGCTGTCGGAGACCGGCGGGTCCGGATCCGCGGGCTTGGTCCTTCGCGTCATGGACACCCTTTCGCGTCGGAGGATCGGGGCGGAGCCGGGGCGCACGGGGGAGCGGCGAGCCGGGACGCACGGGGGAGCGGCGAGCCGGGACGGGCGACTGCGGGACGTCAGGGCGGTGTCAGCGGGTGGCGCCGAGGCGGTGGACGGGCCGGGGCCGGCCGACCCCCGCCGGGCCGGCCGACCCCCGCCGGGTTCGCCGGGTTCGCCCACCGCTTCCGGGTCAGGCGAGCAGGGCCTCCGCGATGGTGAGCAGGTGATCGTCCGGGAGGCCGACGGCGGCCAGCCGCCGCAGGACGGTGACGGCCTCGCGGGCGGCCGCCTGTGCCCGGCTCTCCTCCTCCGCTTCGCTCAGGTGGAGGGAGAGGAGCACCAGGTGCGTGGACAGGTGGTGCGCGTACTCGGTGAACCGCATCGCGCTCAGGTCGCGGAGGATCCTGACCGCGGCTCCGTTCAGTTCCAGTTCCAGTTCCTCGGCTCCTTCCACCGGTCGCAACTCGTTGATCCAGTCGACCAGTCGGGCTGCCAGGCGGTGGAGGATGGGGCGGGGAAGGCCCGCTCCGGCCAGCTCGCAGTGGATGTCGACGGCTTCGAGGGCCGACCGGACGGCCTGTTCCGGTTGTCCGTTCCTGGCAGAGAGCTCGGAGAGGTTGTCGAGGCTCAGGGCGAGATTGGCCAGGTTCTCCGCGGACGGGTCCGCGGCGACCAACCGGCGCCACAGTTCGAGGGCTTCCCGGGCGGCGGCCAGCCCGTCCGCGGCCCGTCCGGAATCGCTGGACCACTCGGCGAGGACGTCCAGGCTCTTCGCCAGCAGGGGGAGGTTCTCGTCGGGGTCGGTCGCGGCCAGCGTCCGGCGGATGTCCACCGACTCCTGGAAGGCGCGCGCGGCCTCGTCCCGGTGCCCCGCCTCCTGCAGAACGGTCGTGAGCTGGTACAGGCTCGGCGCGAGGCGCTTGAGGTAGGACTCCGGATCCGCGGCGGCCAGGACCCTGAAGAGCCCCACCGCTTCCCGGAGTTCGGGCAGCACCCGGACGGCCTCCCCCAGCATCTGGGAACAGGTGCAGAAGTCGATGAGGCTCAGCGCCAGGTCGTGCTGGAAGAGGTACGGGCGGGCGGCGGCGAGTTCGCGGTAGATGGCGACCTTCTCCCGGCCGGGCGCCAGCGCCTCGTCGATCCGGCCGGCCCCCTGCAGCGCGCGGAACAGGCGGTCCAGGCTCATGGCCAGGTCCGGGAGGCACTCCTCGGGGCGGGTGGCGGCCAACTGCCGCCAGAGCCGCACGGCTTCGGCGGCGGCCGCGAGTTCCTCGTCCGGCCGTCCCGCCAGGTGGATCGAGAGGTTGATCAGGCTGCCGGCGAGGAGCCGGGTGTGGACGGCCGGCTGGACGTCGGCCAGCCGCCGGCTGATGTCGACGGCCTCCCGGGCGGTGGCCAGGGCCTCGGCCGGCTCTCCCGCCTCGGCCAGTTCGAGGCTCAGGGTGTTCAGGCTGCCCGCCAGATCGGGGAGGTGCGCGTCGGGACGCGCCGCGGCGACCTGGCGCCACAGCGCGACGGATTCCGTGACGGCGGCGAGCGTCTCCCGGTGCTCTCCGACCGCCCGCAGCTGGATGGCGAGGTTGGCCAGGACCCCGGCCAGGTGGGGGAGGTGGGCGTCGGGCCGGTCGGCCGCGAGCGCGCGGGTGAGGTCCACGACCTCACGAGCCGCGGCCAACGCCTCCCCGGACCGTCCGACCGCTGCCAGCGCCGAGGCGTGACGGCTCAGACTGGTGGCGAGGTCGGAGCCCTGGGAGCCCGGGGAGTCCTGGGCGTTCGGGGAGTCCTGGGCGTCCGGGGAGCTCTGGGTGCCCCGGGCGAGGAGATCGCGCTCGATCTCCACGGCCTCGGCGGTCGCGGCCAGTGCCTCCTGGTGCCGGCCCACCCCCGCGAGGCAGTCGCCCAGGGTGGTTAGGGCCCCGGCCAGGGCGGAGCGGAAGTGCGCGGGGAGCCGGGCGGCCAGCAGGCGGCGCATCCACAGGGCCTCTTCGATCGCCGACAGCGCCTCCTCGGCCTGCCCCAGGGCGCTCAGGCGCGACGAGAGGGTGCCGAGGGTCATGGCCAGCGCGGGGAGGTGCCGCACCAGCCGCTGCGCGTCCAGGCCGCGCAGAAGTGCGGCGGCCTCGTTGGCGGCGGCCAGGGCCTGTTCCTCCTGCCCCGACTCGGCCAGCCGGAGGGCGAGGTTGTTCAGGTTCCCGGCGAGCCCGACGGTGGCGTCGGGATCGTCCGGGGCGGCCCCGCGGTATTCGTCCACGAGGCGCCGGCAGAGGAGCAGGGGCCAGTCGGCCAGGTTCTCGCTGGTCTCCGGGAGGCACGCGGAGAGCCGCTCCAGTTCGGCGAGCGGGACCGAGGGGTCGTCGCTGATCCGGCGGAGGGCGGCGAGCAGGGGGAGCGGGGACTCGACCCGGGTGACGGTGTCGACGGCCGTCCGGGCGAGGACCGTGCGGTGCCGGACGCACAGCTCGGTCAGCGACTCCCCGAGCCGGTGGTCGAAGACCCGGTGGGCGGCGGCCCGGGAGTAGACGGTCAGGAGTTGGGCGGCCTGCGCCTCGGTGGCGCCCTCGACCAGTGCGTGGGCCAGCTCGGGGTCGTCCGCGAGGCGTCGACCGATGAACCGCTCCGCGAGCCGGTCCGGCTGGAGGCTGTCCCAGGGGCGACCACCGGCCGAGGGGTAGAGGCTCCCGATCCAGCTGCGCACGGCGAGGAGCTCGTCGGCGGGCTGGCCGGCCAGCGCCGGAACCCGTTTCAGCAGGGAGTCCGCCTGCCGGTCGTCCTCGGCGCCGCAGAGGAAGGCGGCGACCATGACGTCGTCCCGGGTCCGCGCCTTCGACGACAGCTCCTGCACCTCGGCGGCCCGCTGCCAGTAGCGCTCCTCGTGGCCGAGGAGCCGGTCCTCCACGGGCCGGTCGTCCACGGGCCGGTCCTCCACGGGCCGGTCGGGCTGCGGCGAGCCGGTGGAGGCGCGCTCGGCGGCGTCGAGGAGGTCGACCAGGGCCGTCATGTGGAGGGTCAGCGCGTTCTCCAGGCCCGTCCGTCCCGCGGCAGGACGGGTGAGCTCCTTCGCCAACTCGCCCCAGGGAAGCCCCTGTTGCCCGTGCAGCCGGGGCAGGGCGGCGGCGAAGGCGTTGACGGCCAGCCCGTACGCCCGCGCCTGTCCGGCGGGATCCGGCTCCAACTGCGGGAGTTCGGTGACACCGGCGCCGTCCAGCAGCTCCTCGGTCGCCGGGGTGGACCTCCTCGCCTTCCGCCACCAGTCCCCGGCCGTGCGCGCGAGCATCAGCACCTTGAAGCGGCTCTCCCCCGAGTGCCGGGCGGCCGCGTCCAGCAGCGCGGTCAGCTGGGGTTCGCGCGTCTCGGCGTAGTCGACGATCACCAGCAGGTCGCCCGCCGAGTCCTTCAGCGCGCTCAGCGGCTCGGCCCCGGTGTCGGTCCGCAGCCAGAGGGCCGACCACCGACGGGAGTCCAGGCCGACCGCCAACTGCTGGGCCAGGCGGGTCTTGCCCTGGCCGCCGGACCCGTGGACGAGCCAGGCCCCGAACCCGGGCCGTTCGCACCAGGCGGTGAGCCGGTCCAGCAGCTCGCCGCGCCCGCGGAAGGGAACCACCTGGCGGCGGGCCCGCAGGAGGGCAGCCGGTGAGGTGAGCGGACCGCCGGGCCGGGTGACTTCGCCGGGGTCGGCGAGGTGCTGCCACTCGACCGGTTCCAGGACGTCCGCACCGGGTCCGCAGTGCTCCGCCAGGACGGCCCGGAACTCCGGATCGCGGTGGAGGACGTACGCCGGGACGGCCTCCAGCCGGGAGTGCGAGAAGCCGGCCGGGTCGGAGGCCACGACGCCGGCCAGCAGGCCGTCGCAGAACAGCGCCGCGCCCGACATGCCGCCCAGCGGCGAGGCGGAGGCACCGATCGGGACCGGCGCGGGCTCCTGGAAGATCATCACGTAGCGGTTCCCGACGAACCGGTCCCCGGGGTTGAGCGTGCCGGACGGGTGGAACGCGTCCACGGCCCGGTCGGGCCGCTGCACCACGTTGGGCACGCCCCAGCTCTCGCACTTCACGCCGGTCGTGTAGGTCACCGTGCGGCCCCAGCGCACCGGCGGTCCGGCGACCGGCTCCCAGGTCGGGTCGTCGACGCGCAGCAGGGCCGCGTCGTTCCGCCCGCCGGGTTTCCCCCGCCAGACCACCACCGCGTCGAAGACCGGCGCCCGGCCGGGCCTGAACAGCCGTACGGGCGCCCCGAGCGCCGGGACGACGTGCGCCGACGTCAGTACCAGCCGTGGCGCGACCACGTACCCCGACCCCAGTCCGTGCGGGCCCCGCACCGCCACGACACGCGTACGTTCCACCAGATGCCCCCCTTGCGAAACGTGACCGGTCCGGGCGCCGCCTCCCCGGGCGGCCACCCGGGTGGCGCCGCGTCACGATGCCCGCCGGTCATGGAAGTTGTACTGCACCGGGCCGGCGGAGGCGGGATCCGATGCCGTACCGGGACCGTCACGCGACCGGGGAGTTACCGGGCGGGTCGACGGGATTGTGCGGCAAGGAAATTGACGGTCCGTCAGCGTGTCGAGGGCCCGGCGGCCGCCGGCGTCCTGCCGTCCGCGGCCCCGCAGATTCCCGGTGCAGGGGGGTTGACCCGGGCCGGGAAGTGCCCAAAGGTGGCTCCGAAACATAAAGAACCGGTTTCGAAATTTTCGTAACCCCTGCCGTCGGGAGAGCCGCCATGCACCGACCAGCACCGCAGTTCACCACCGGACGCCGGGCCGCCCTCGGGCTGGGCCTGGGCCTGGGCCTCGCCGCCACCCCGCTGGGCGGGGCCCTCGGCCTGAGCGCCGAAGCCTGGGCCGCCGCGGGCGGCGAGGACGCCAACGGCAACGGCAACGGCAATGGCAACGGCAACGGCGGTGCCCGGCCGACCGATCCGGGCAGCTGGATCTCCTTCACCCCGAGCGCCGGCTGCCTCCCGCTGGTCGAGGACGGCCGCGCCGCCCCGCTGGTGGTCAGCGGCGCGGACCACCCCGGCGTGCTGCGCGTGGTCGGCGACCTCGCGGCCGACCTGGAGCGCGTCACCGGCGTCCGCCCCGCCGTCGTCCGCGACAGCGTCCCGCGCGGCCGCACCGCGGTGATCGTCGGCACCATCGGCCGCAGCCCGCTGATCGACGGCCTGGTCGCCGCCGGACGGCTCGACACCAGCGGCATCGCCGGCCGCTGGGAGACCTCGCTGCAGGCCGTCGTCGAGCACCCGCTGCCCGGCGTCGACCGCGCCCTGGTGATCGCCGGCAGCGACCAGCGCGGCACGATCTACGGCGCCTACGACGCCTCCCGCGGCATGGGCGTCTCGCCCTGGTACTGGTGGGACGACGTCGTCCCGCAGCACCGCGACGCGGTGTACGCGCTGCCCGGGCGGCACACCCAGGGCACCCCGGCGGTGAAGTACCGGGGCGTGTTCGTCAACGACGAGAACCCGGCGCTCGGCACCTGGGCGCCCGCCTTCTTCGGCCCCGGCAAGGCGCCCGGCTTCCCCGGCGGCTTCAACGCCGACTTCTACGCCAAGGTCTTCGAACTGCTGCTGCGGCTGCGCGCCAACTACCTGTGGCCCGCCGTCTGGGGCCGCGCCTTCGCCGAGGACGACCCGCTCAACCACGCCACCGCGACCGCCTACGGCATCGTGATGGGCACCTCGCACGAGGCCCCGATGATGCGCGGCATCGAGGAGTGGAACCGGCACGCCACCCCCGCCGTCCGCGACGCCGCGGGCAACGTCACCACCCCCGGCCACGACCCGTACGGCGGCACCGGCGAGTGGTCGTTCCGCCGAAACGCCGAAGCGGTGAAGGCGTACTGGGCGGACGGCGTGCGGCGGATGACCGAGCAGGGCTTCGAGGGCGTGGTCACCCTGGGCATGCGCGGCAACGGCGACGTCGGGCTGCCCGACGGCGACGGCATCGAGCTGATGACGGAGATCATCGCCGCCCAGCGGAAGATCCTCGCCGAGGTCACCGGCCGCGACCCGGCCGCCGTCCCGCAGGTCTGGACGCTCTACAAGGAGGTCCAGCGCTACTGGGACCGCGGGCTGCGGGTGCCCGAGGACGTCACCGTGGTGCTCACCGACGACAACTGGGGCAACGTCCGCAAGCTCCCCGACCCCGCCGAGGGGGCCCGCAGCGGCGGCTACGGCCTCTACTACCACTTCGACTACGTCGGCGTCGGCCGCAACTACAAGTGGGTGGACACCACCTGCCTGCCCAACATGTGGGAGCAGCTCGACCAGTGCCACGCGCACGGCAACCGCACGCTCTGGGTGACCAACGTCGGCGACCTCAAGGGCAACGAACTGCCAACCCAGTTCTTCCTCGACTACGCCTGGCAGCCCGAGCGCTGGCCGCTGGAGCGGCTGACCGAGTGGGAGACCGGCTACGCCCGGCTGCACTTCGGCGAGGCCCAGGCCCGGCAGATCGCCGAAGTGCTGTCCACCTACGGCCAGTTGCAGTCGGTCCGCAAGCCCGAGCTGCTCAACCGCAAGATCACCGTCGACCCGGCCAAGAACCCGGCCACCGACCCGTCCGCGATCGGCTACGACGACCGGGCCACGCCCTTCTCGCTCACCGACTACCGCGAACTGGAGACCGTCACCGCCCGCTGGCAGGACCTCGCCGCCACCGCCGAACGGATCGGGCGCCGGCTGCCCGCCTCCGCCCAGGACGCCTGGTACGAACTCGTCGGCTACGAGGTCGCCGCCACCGCCAACCTGTACGCGCTGCGCGCCGCCCAGTTCACCAACCTGCACTACGCGCCGCAGGGCCGGGCGCTGACCAACGAGCTGGCCACCACCGCCGAGGCCCGGCTCGCCGACGACTTCGCGCTCGCCGAACGCTTCAACACCCGGGTCGCGGGCGGCAAGTGGAACGGCTTCCAGACCCAGCCGCACATCGACTACGGCGACGTCGACCGGTACGGCCCCAACGCGCCCTGGCAGCAGCCCGAACGGGACAACGTCGCCCTGCCCGACGTGCTGTTCCCGGCCGTCGCCCGGATCGAACTGCCCGACACCGCCGAACTGGGCGTCGCGATCGACGGCTCCGCCGCCTGGTGGCCGCACGAGCAAGCCCCGGCCGTGCTGCCCGAGTTCAGCCCCTACCAGAGCCAACCCGCGCAGTACGTCGAGGTGTTCAACCGCGGCAGCCGGCCCTTCGACTACCGGATCACCACCGGCGCGCCCTGGCTCACCGCGGACCGCCCCGCCGGCCGGATCGACAAGCAGCAGCGGGTCGTCCTCACCGTCGACTGGAACCGGGCCCCGTACGGCAGGACCGAGCTGCCCGTCACCGTCAGCGGGCCGGACGGCGCCCGGGTCGTCGTCAAGGCCGTGGTCAACCGTCCGAAAGTTTCGAAGAACCTCCTGGTGGGCCACGTCGAGGCCAACGGCTACGTCGCCATCGACGCCGAGCACCACACCCGGGCCGTCGCGGCGGACGGCGTCTCCTGGCGGCTGATCCCCGGCATCGGCCGCACCACCGGCGGCATGACCCCCGTCCCCGTCACCGCGCCCCGGCGGACCCCCGGCGGCACCGGCCCGCGCCTGGAGTACCGGGTGACCCTGTTCACCACCGGACCGGTCACCGTCTGGGCCCACCTCTCCCCGCGCAACGACGCCCTCGCCACCGGCGGCCCGGCCTACGCCGTCTCCTTCGACGACCAGCCCCCGCAGACCGTCGAGACCGTGGCCCAGAGCGGCGCCGACTCCGGCACCATGAACGTCCAGTGGGCCCTGGGCACCTCCGACAACGTCCGCCGCAGCCCCACCGTCCACACCCTCACCACCCCCGGCCCGCACCGCCTCACCTTCTGGATGGTCGACCCCACCGTCGTCCTCCAGCGCCTGGTCATCGACACCGGCGGCCTGCGCCCCAGCCTGCTGGGCCCGCCGGAGAGCCACCGCGCCGACTGACGCCGCGCCGAGCGGGCCCGCGGCCCGCCGGACGCACGGAACGCCCGGCCGGAGGGATCCGGCCGGGCGTTCGCGGGTGGTCGGCGGTGTCGGGTCAGGCAGCGGCGGCGGGGACGTCGAGGCCGCGGGTGGTGACCAGGTGGGCGGTGCCGTCGACGAGGCGGTAGGAGAGGCCGACGACGGCGGTGGTGCCCGCGGCGACCGCGGCGGCGAGGGCCTGGGAGCGGTCGAGCAGCAGGGAGACGGTGTGCCGTATGTGCTCGTCGATGAAGTCGGAGTTGTCGGTGTAGCCGGCGGCGTTGGCGGCCAGCACGCTCGGGGTGACCCGCTCGATCACGTCGCGGACGAAGCCCTCGCCGCTGGCGCCGGCCGCGACGGCCTCCCGGGTGGCGCCGACGGCGCCGCAGGAGTCGTGGCCCAGGACGATCACCAGCGGGGTGCCCAGCACGCTCACGCCGTACTCGATGCTGCCGAGCACCTCGGGGCCGAGCACGTGGCCGGCGGTGCGGACCACGAACAGGTCGCCGAGGCCCTGATCGAAGATGATCTCGGCGGCGAGCCGGGAGTCGGAGCAGCCGAACAGCACCGCGAACGGGGCTTGGGAGGGGGCGGTCTGGGCGCGGCGGGCGGCGTCCTGGTTCGGGTGGCGCGGGGAACCGGCGACGAACCTGCCGTTGCCCGCCAACAGCATCTCGAAGGCGGCCTGGGGAGTGAGGTTCTCGGCGTCAGTCATGCCCGCAGACTACGTCCCCCGCCCGCCGCAGGTCGCGTCCGGGCCACCTCCTGGACGTTCCGACACCGGGAGCAAGCCATGATCAAACGGTGCATAGCGTTCGGAATCGTCCGGATATCGGGGTTGCGACGGCGATAATCGCATCCGCACCGGACGGCTGGTGCGAATACCATCGGTCCGGGGCCGGTCGCGGACCGGTGTTGACCGGCCCTGACCGACGGGTGCCGCCGGGGAGCGGCGGGCCGGAACGGGGGGCGCGGTGGGTGCGACGCACGACGGGCGGTCGGCGCCGTTCGACGCGGTGCTGTTCGACGTGGACGGGGTGCTGCTGGACTCGCTGCCCGCCTACCGCCGGATCTGGACGGCCTGGGCCGCACTGCGCGCCCTGGACGCCGAGCACGTCTGGCGGCACACCTTCGGCCGCCGCCCCGAGGACACCGTCCGCGAGGTCGCCCCCGCCCTCGACCCGGCCGCCGAGCGCCGCGTCCTGACCGGGCTGATGCACCGCGAGGGCGACGCCGCCTTCCCCGCGGCGGACGGCGCCGCCGAACTGCTGACGGCGCTGCGCCCGGGCGGCTGGGCCCTGGTCACCTCGGGCGTCCGCGACCCGGTGCGCCGCAGGTTCGCGCTGGCCGGGCTACCGCTGCCCGCCGTGCAGGTGTACGGGGACGACGTGCGGGAGGCCAAGCCGCACCCCGAGCCGTACCTGCTGGCCGCGCGCCGGCTGGGCGTCGACCCGCGGCGCTGCCTGGTGGTGGAGGACGCCCCGGCGGGCGTCGCGGCGGGGGCGGCGGCCGGGTGCACGGTGATCGGCCTGACCCTCTCCCACCCGCCCGCGGCCCTGCCCGGCGCGGCGCTGTGCGCGCCCTCGCTGCGGGCGGCCGGGGCGGAACTGGCGCGGCTGCTGGGGCCGGGCGGGGCGAGCGGGCCGGCGGGCGGCCGGGGTAGCGGGCGTCAGCCGAGGTCGGTGAGGTCGGTGTAGCGGTCGGGGGCGAAGGCGCGCAGGACGGCGGGCAGCTCGCGGCCCCGGTCGGGCAACCGGTCCAGGCGCAGCAGGACGTGGCCCAGGTGGCCGCGGTGGACGAAGCCGCGCGGGAAGGGCAGGACGCTGCCGGGCGCGGCGTACACCACCAGGTGCGGGTGCGCCTCGACGGTGTGCGGGAGGCGGCCGGTGGTGACGGCGCCGATCTCGGACCAGCGGGCGAACACCTCCGGGTCGGCGGGCTCGCGCAGGCCGATGCCGTCCGGGCCGATCCGCAGCCGCAGCGGGCGCAGGTGGCGGCGGACCATCCGCACGGACGCCCAGCACAGCGGGGCGGCGAACGGCACGCCCAGCACGGCCAGCGGTGCGGAGCCCAGCGCGCGGCCGAGGGCGACGGAACCGGCCAGCGGGACGGCGCAGATCGCGGCGGCGGTCGCGGTGACGGCCAGCCGGACGGCGGTGGGGTACCGGCGGCCGGTGAACTCCCGCTCCGTGCCGCCGAGTTCGGGGGAGCGCGCGTCCCGGGGGCCGGGCGGCAGCAGGTGCCGGGGCGCGGTCTCGAACCGGTGCCCGGCGAACTCCCGCAGTGCGCGGACGAGTTCGGACTGCGGCTGGTCGAGGTCGGTGCAGTCGAGCAGGGTGTGTTCGCGCGGGTCGGCGGCGCCGCGCTCGCGGCCCCGGGGCAGTTCCGCGCCCCGGGCGAGCCGCAGCACCAGTCGGGGCGGGGCGGGGCCGGAGTCGCCGTCCTCGGCGGACCGCGGCGGGTGCCGCAGCGCGATCGACTCGACCGCGTCCCAAGGCAGTCGGGCATCGTGCAGGGTGACGCCGGTGTCGTCCAGCACGAGCCGGAAGGGCTTGCGCAGGCGGCGCAGTTCGAGGACGCCGCGCAGCAGCAGGCCCGTGCACAGGACGAGCAGGGCCAGCGCGCCCCGGCGGGCTCCCCCGCCGTCGGTGGCGGCGGCCCAGAGCGCGCTGCCGAGCACGCCGGGCGCGGACCAGCCGATCAGCCGCAGCCCGCGCCGGCGGATCCGCCCGCTGATGGTGAACTCCATGCCCCCGCCCGTCCGTTCGGCTCCACCCGGTGGGGCAATCCTGCCCGCCCGCCCCCGGTTCGGACCGCACGCGGGGACGGGTATGGCGGGGCTGTGACCGACCGGGGCCGCCCGTTCACCCGGCGGCTGCCTGCCGGTGGCGAACGCCGGTGCCCGGCCGGCGCCTTGGAGCCGCCGGCCGGGCACCGTGCCGCTGTCACCCGAGGAGCGGTCAGTAGCAGCGGTACTCCCTGGTGCCCGCGCTCGACACGATGCCGGCCGAGTTGTGGAAGACCACCTTGTAGTCGCCGTAGGCGAGGCCGTTGGCGGCGACGAACCGCTTGGTGAGCGTCTGGGTGTAGGTGCCGCCGCTGGCGCTGTTGTTGTACACGGACGGGCAGCCCTTGCCGGTCAGGTCGGTCGGGCCGGTGGCCGCGAACGCGGCGCCGCCCAGGGTGAGGGCCAGTCCGCCGGCGAGGGCGAGGGTGGTGGCGGCCTTGGCCGCGGTGCGGATGCGCATGAGAACTCCCCGTGGTGGTGGTGTCGGGGCGGGGTCCGGTGCGGGCCGCCCCGTTTCGGTCCTGCTCTGTCGCCGTTCGGCGGGGAGTCGACCCCGCCGAACGGTCACCGTGCCGCTGTCACCCGAAGGGTGGTCAGTAGCAGCGGTACTCCTTGGTGCCCTCGTTCGAGAGGCCGCCGGCCGGGGTGCGGAAGACCACCTTGTAGGTGCCGTACTGGGAGCCGTTCCCGGCGATGAACTTCTTGGTCAGGGTCTGGGTCCACTGGCCGCCGCCGTCGCTGTTGCTGTAGACGGACGGGCAGCCCTTGCCGGTCAGGTTGGTCGGGCCGGTGAGTGCGAAGGCGGAGCCGCCCAGGGTGAGGGCCAGTCCGCCGGCGAGGGCGAGGGTGGTGGCGGCCTTGGCCGCGGTGCTGATGCGCATCGGGATTCCTCTGCTGGTGGGGGTCGGGAAGGAGGAACGGGGCCGGTGGGTGGTGCCCCGTCGCGGGCACGGCCCCCGTCCGCCGTCGGGGGCCGTGCCGCGGGCCGCCGCCCCGAAGGCGCGGCCGGTGCCGGTGGGTGCCGTCGGCCCGGTGGTGTCGGGCCGACGGCACCGCGTCGGATCGCCGCGCGGCCCGGGCGGCACGGGTCGGACGGGGCGGCAACGGCCCGGTCGGACGGGTGCGGGGGCGGGGCGGCGGGCCCGTCCGGGGTGGCCGGACGGGGAGAGCCTCGGGAGGGAGCCCGGGAGAGGGTCGGTGGGGGAGGGTCAGTGGGGGAGGCGCTCCTGCCGCGGGCGCCTCGAAGGGTCGGGCGCACCGGTGGCGGCGCGGGGGCTGACGTCGGGTCCGCCGTGCGGGGGGCCGTCGGCGGCGGTGCGGGTCTGCATGGGGTTCCTTGCTCTGGCCGGATCGTGGGGGACGCCGGAGGCGCAGGGGCCACCTGGTGCGGATGGGGTCCGTTCCGATGCCGACGATCCTCGGTCCGCCACCGGGAACCGTCAATGGTCTGGACCACGGGTCGGCAATCGTGGCCGGATCCACCCCCTCGGGCGGCCGCTCCAGCAGTGGCGATGTCTTCCCGTCATGGCTCGATGGCCGGATCCCGACGCCCCGTACACGAAACCGACCGATCGTCAGAAAGCATGATCAGTGCGGTGGTCGGGCGGATCACCGGGCGCACCGGGCTACCCGGCGGATCGGTGGGCGGACCGGGCGAACCGTGACAGGATCGGCCGGAACGGACCGGAGGGCGGAGGCGCGCATGGGCGAGGGCTGGCAGTGGGACGACACGCTGTTCGCGGGAGCGGCCCCGCACTACGCCCGCGGCCGCCTCCCGTACGCGCCGGGCCTGGCCGACGCGCTCGCCCGGGTGCTGCGGCCGGACGGCACCGGCCGCCTGCTGGACGTCGGCTGCGGGCCCGGCACCCTCGCGCTGGAGCTCGCCGACCGCTTCGCCGAGACGGTCGGCCTGGACGCGGACGCCGGCATGGTCGCCGAGGCCGCCCGGGCCGCCGACCGGGCCGGCCTGGCCGGGCGCACCCGCTGGGTGCACGCCCGCGCCGAGCAACTCCCGCTCGGGCTCGGCCGCTTCGACGTCGTCGCGTTCGCCCAGTCCTTCCACTGGATGGACCGGGACCGGGTCGCCGCGACCGTCCGCGGCATGCTGCGCCCCGGCGGCGTGCTGCTGCACCTGTCCGACTGGAAGGACGAGCCCCGCCCGGTCGGGCCGCTGCCGCACCCGCCGGTGCCGCGGGACGGGATCGACGCCCTGGTCCGCCGCCACCTCGGCCCGGTCCGCCGGGCCGGCCGGGGGCTGCTGCCGGACGGCACCCCCGGCGGTGAGTCGCTGGTCTACGCCCGGGCCGGACTGCTCGGCCCCGAGCGGCTGGTCGTCCCCGGCGGCCGCACGCTGGAGCGCGACGCGGACGAGGTGGTGTCCGGGGTGCTGTCGCTGTCCTCCTCCGCGCCGCACCTGTTCGGCGCCCGACTGCCGCTGTTCGAGGGCGAGTTGCGCACCCTGCTGCGCGAGACCTCGCCGTCCGGGCGGTTCTCGGTGCGGCAGCCCGGCAGCGAGGCCGCGCTGTGGCGCAGGCCGGAGGAGTGAGCCCGGAGGGCCCGGAAGGTGCCGGGTCGGGGCGGTGGCGCGCCGTCAAAGCGTGAGAATCATCTGAAATCGGACATTGATCATTACGCTGGCGCGGGTGACCCCCATGCTCCGCGCCCCGCTCGCCGCCGCCCTCGCGCTCCTGCTCGGCCTGTCCGCCGCCGGAGCCGCGCCCGCCCAACCCGTCAAGGACTACCCGAGCGGCTGCGCCTCACCCGGCGCCACCGTCATCGACGGGCCCAGCACCGCGACCCTGGACCTGAGCGCCGGCAGCGTGGTGCGGATCACCGTCACCGGCGACTTCACCGGCGGCCTCGGCAACTTCCCGGCCGGCGCGCTGGTCTGCGTCGAATCCGGCGGCCGCTTCGCCCCCGGCTGGGCCGGCACCCCGAACGGCACCGTCGCCGTCGCCCCCGGCGGCCGCGCGCTGTTCTCCTACCTGTCCGTCGGGCCGACGTTCCTGCTGCTCAACCAGGGCACCACCACCCTGAACGGCTCCTTCAACGTCAACGGCTCCGGCTACCTGGACAACGCCAAGGGTGCCACCCTCCAGGGCAACGGCATCCTCAACCTCGGCAACGGCGCCGTCCTGGAGAGCGACGGCACCGTCACCCAGCAGAACCTGACCCTCAACCAGGGCAGCCGGCTGCGCAACGGCGGCACCCTCACCGTCGAGGGAGTCATCGACTCCAACGGCGCCATCGCCAACACCGGCACCCTGAAATCCGCCGGACTGCTCACCAACAGCGGCGCCCCGCTCACCAACCAGTGCGTCCTGGAACTCACCGGCAACTGGGAGAACAGCTCCACCGCCACCAACTCCGGCCTGCTGCTGATGGACGGACACCGCTTCGACAACAGCGGCAACTACCGGCAGGACGTCGGCGGCCTGATCTCCGCCGCCGAGTTCGGCAACGACGGCACCGTCACCGGCTTCGGCGACTACCACTTCACCGGACACACCTCCACCCAGGGCAGCTTCGTCGGCGACGAGGCGTCCTCCCCGATCCAGGTCGACTCCACCGCCCCCGCCGGGCAGATCTTCGACGCCGAGAGCGGCGCCCTCGCCAACACCGTCCGGGCCACCGTCCCCGTCGACCCGAACGCCCACCCCGCCGGCTGCACCGACCGCGCCCCCACCACCGCCGACCTGGTCGCCACCAAGACCGGCCCCGCCACCGTCCCGCCCGGCGCCCCCGTCAGCTACACCCTCACCCTCCGCAACCTCGGGCCGGCCCCCGCCGCCGACACCGTCCTGACCGACGCCGTCCCGCCCGCCCTGACCGGCGTCCAGCTCTCCGACGGCGGACAGCTCGACGGCAGCACCGCCCGCTGGAGCATCGGCACCCTCCCCGCCGGCGCCGTGCTCACCCGCACCGTCACCGGCACCGCGCCCGCGAGCGGCAGCTTCACCGACACCGTCTCCGCCACCACCTCCACCCCGCAGACCGCCACCACCGACAGCGACGGCACCAGCTCCGCCGCCAACGTCACCACCACCGTCCAGGCCGACCCGCCCCCCAACCGGCCCCCCACCACCGCCGACCAGCGCTGGAACACCCTGGTCGACACCCCGGTCAGCGGCGCCCTGGCCGCCTCCGACCCCGACGAGGGCCAGGAACTGCGCTGGTCCCTGATCACCGGACCCGCCCGCGGCACCGTCGCACTGCGCCCCGACGGAACGTTCCTCTACCAGCCGCAACCCGGCCGGACCGGCCTGGACACCTTCGTCGGACGGGTCTGCGACAACGGGCAGCCCTCGCTGTGCGCCGACGCCACCGCGACCGTCGCCGTCGCCCCGCTCGCCCAGGACGTCTCCGCCACCACCTTCCAGGGCGAGGCCGTCACCGTCCCGCTCACCGTCAACGACGTCGGCGCCGCCACCGACCCGGTCATCGCCGCCCCGCCCGCCCACGGCACCGTCACGCTCGGCCCCGGCGGCACCGCCACCTACACCCCGGACCCCGGCTTCCTCGGCGTCGACACCTTCCGCTACCGGGTGTGCAGCCCCGACGCCCCCCAGATCTGCTCCGCCGCCGACGCCACCATCACCGTCGAACCCCACCCCGTCGTCCCGCCGACCGCCCAGCCGCAGACCGTCGACACCGTCGCCGGACGCCCCGCCACCGGCCAGGCCGAGGCCAGCGGCCCCACCGCGCTCGCCTTCTCCCTCGGCACCGCCCCCACCCGCGGCACCGCCACCGTCGCCGCCGACGGCGCCTTCACCTACACCCCCGACCCCGACGCCACCGGCCGCGACACCTTCACCTTCCGCGCCTGCGACACCGGCGGCCGCTGCGCCACCGCCCAGGTCACCGTGCTGATCAGCCCCGACGTGGTCGGCGACGCCGCCACCGCGACCGTCGGCACCCCCGTCGACCTGGACGTCACCGCCAACGACACCGGCGCCGCCGGACCGCCCGAGATCACCACCGCCCCCACCCTCGGCACCGCCACCGTGCTGCCCGACGGGCGCGTCCGCTACACCGCCACCGCCACCGGACGGGACACCTTCCAGTACCGGCGCTGCACCACCGACGGCACCCAACTGTGCGGCACCGCAACGGTACTGGTCTCCGTCGAGGCCGGGCTCGCGGTGCACGCCGACGACCTGGCGGTGGACGGCGACGTCGACCAGCCGATCGGCGGACGGCTCACCGGCGTCACCACCGCCGGGACGCTCGCCTTCACCCCCGGCACCGCCCCCGCCCACGGCGCCGTCACCGTCGCCGCCGACGGCGCCTTCACCTACACCCCCGCCGCGGGCTTCACCGGCACCGACACCTTCACCGCCCGGGCCTGCTCCGGCCAGGTCTGCGCCGAGGCCACCGTCACCGCCACCGTCCGCCCGCTCGCCGCGCCCGGCCGGCTCGCCACCGTCAGCGGCACGGCCGTCTCCCTCGACCTCGCCGCGCTCACCACCGGCAGCGGACTCGTCCTCGGCATCACCACCCCGCCGGTGAACGGCACGGCCCTGCTGGACGGCACCCACGTCGAGTACGTCCCCGCCACCGGCTACGCGGGCACCGACACCGCCGTCTACCGGGCCTGCAGCCCGCAGGCGCCCACCGTCTGCGCGGAGGGCCGACTGCGGATCACCGTCAGCCCCGAGGCCGGCGGCGCCGCCGTCACCACCCCCGCGACCGTCCCCGTCACCGTCGACCTGTTCACCGGCACCATCGGCGCCCGCGGCCTCGGCACCGTCACCAGCATCGTCACCCCGCCCGCGCACGGACAGGCCGTCCTGCTCCCCGACGGCCTGCTGCGCTACACCCCCGACGGCACCTGGACCGGCGTCGACACCCTGCTCTACCAGCTCGCCGTCCCCGGCTTCCCCGACGAGGGCCCGCTCGCCGCCCAGGCCGCCGTCACCGTCACCGTGGTGCCGAACCCCGGCGACGACCTCGCCGAGACCGAGGAGAGCACCCCCGTCACCCTGGACGTCACCCCCAACGACATCGGCGACGCCGGACCTCCCCGCCTCCTGCTGCCGCCCACCCGGGGCACCGTCACCTTCCGCGGCCCCGAGGCCACCTACACCCCGCTGGCCGGCTTCACCGGCACCGACTCCTTCACCTACCTGGTCTGCAGCCCCCGCACCCCCACCGCCTGCGCCAGCGCCCTGGTCACCGTCGTGGTCCACCCCGGGCCCACCCCGACCCCGACCCCCACCCCGACCCCGACGCCCACCCCGACCCCGACGCCGACGCCCGCCCCGGAGCCCCCGCCCGGGCCCACCCCCGCGCCCAAGCCGCACGGCCGCCTCCCGCACACCGGCACCTCCGGCGGCCCGCTGCTGCTGACCGGCCTGCTCGCCGCCGTGCTGGCCCTCGCGGGCGCGGTCCTCACCCGGGCCGGGCGACACCGGCACTGAGACCCGCCCGGCACGACCCGCACGGCACGACCCGCTCAGGACGACCCGCTCAGGACGGCCGCCCCCGGAGGAGCACCCCGGTGGCGGCCGTCAGCGCGCCCGCCGCGACCAGCGCCCAGCCGCCCTGCCCGTGCAGCACCAGCACCGCGCCGGGGACGACCCCGGCGAGCATGGTCAGGGCGGCCAGCACCCGGCGCCGCCGCCGGGGCGAACGCGGCTCGGCGGCCAGGCCGGTGAGCGTCATGGTCAGCACGGTGGTGGTCAGGTCCGGCACGCCGAGGCTGCGCACCGTCGCGTTGCGCAGGCCCATCGCCAGCGCCAGCAGCGCGATCACCCCGTACTGGACCGCCCCGCCGGTGCCGGCGGCGAACACCACGGCCGCCGCCGCGAGGTGCAGCACGCACTCCGCGGCCAGCGCGGGCCGCAGCCGCCCCGCGGTCAGCCGCCCGGCCAGCGCCGCGCCGAGCAGGAACGCCGCCAGCGCGGTGGTCGAGCCGAGGACGGAGAAGCCGGGCGCACCGGCCAGGCCGAAGCCGATCACGACCACGTTGCCGGTCATGTTGGCGGCGAAGACGTGCCCGAGCCCGAGGTAGCTGACGGCGTCGATCAGCCCGCTCACCACGGTCAGCCCGAACAGCGCCAGCGCCAGCGGATCGCCGTCCCCGGCGTCCGCCCCGACGGCCTCGCTCCTGCTCACGGTGCTCCTCCCGGACGGCGCTCGACGGCTGCTCAGCAGTGTGCCGGACCCGCCGCGGGGGCGGCGGATCCGGCGGGGCCGGGCGCGGCGGGGCCGGCGGTCAGCAGCAGTGGCGGGCCGGGGCGGCCGGGAGGCCGATGGCGTGGCGGGCCTGGGTGAGGGCGGAGCCCCAGTCGCCGGTGAAGCGGATGGCGCGGTCGTCGATGTAGACGGCGGCGCCCAGCTTCTTGTTGGTCACCAGCAGGCAGTCGCCCTGCCAGTAGGCGCGCTCCGGGTCCTCGTCGACCAGCGTCTCCAGGCCGGAGTGCTCGCGCAGCCAGCCCGCCACGGCGGGGTGGAAGCGGCGGGGGCGGGCGGTCATGATGAACACCGAGCGGACCCGCTTCAGCGCGTGCAGGGACTCGATCGCCCCCGGGACGGGCGCGCCGTAGATCCGGCCGTCCTGCCAGCCGTCGTGGTGGGCGACCAGGGTCTGGTCGAAGTCGATGCCGACGGCGTGCGAGGCGGGCGAGGCGGGGTCGAGCGGAACGACGGTCATGGGACCGGGTCTCCTTCTGGTGCGGTCGCGGCCGGTTCTCGGCCGGTTCGCAGGAGAGGAGTCGCCCGGCCCGCCCCGCTTACCGGGTTCCGCCGCGTTCGGTGATCAATTAACTCCCAGGGGTGATTCCCGGCGGCGGAGGACCGGTCGGCGGGCCTCACTCCGGGGTCAGCGCGATCAGCGCGATGTCGTCGGCCAGGTGGTGGCTCCAGTCGCGCACGTCCCGCTCCAGGAACAGCAGCACCTCCGCCGGGCCGACCCGGCCTGCGGGGGCCGGCGGACCGAACGCCGCCGACAGCCGTTCCGCCGCCGGGTAGAACTCCCGGGAGGCGTTGCGCGCCTCGGTCAGCCCGTCCGTGTACAGCAGCAGCACCTCCCCGGCGGGCAGCGGCACCCGCCGGGGCTCCGGCGCGTCCCCGCCCAGCCCGCCGAAGCCCAGCGGCAGCAGGGCCGGCGCCGGCACCTCGCGCACCCCCGCCGCGTCCAGCGCCAGCGGCGCCAGGTGCCCGCAGTTCACCACCTCCACGTGGCCGTCCGGCGCCCGGTGCTGCAGCAGCAGCGCCGTCGCGAACAGCTCCTGGTCGCCACGGGCCGCCGCGCTGCGCGCCGTGTGCCGGTCCAGCCGGGCCGCCAGCTCGCCCAGGTCCGCCGTCTCGTGCGCCTGCGAGCGGAAGCACCCCAGCAGGTCCGTCACCGTCTGCACCGCCTGCAGGCCCTTGCCCCGGACGTCCCCGATCAGCACCCGCGTCCCGTGCGGGGTCTGCACCGCCTCCAGGAAGTCCCCGCCGATGCCCGTCCCCGCCGTGGCCGGCTGGTACCGGGACGCCAACCGCAGACCGCCCAGGCATTCCGGGACCGGGTGCAGCACCGCCTCCTGCAGGGCCGCCTCGCTGGCCAGGCTCGCCGCCAGCCGGTCGCTGCGCTGGCGCCGCCCCCACAGCGCCAGCCCCGTCACCACCCCCACCGCCAGCGCCGCCCCCTGCGCCAGCGGCCGCTGCGCCAGCTCCGGACCGGCCAGCGTCCGCATCAGCAGCCACTCCCCGGCCGCCGCCCCCACCACCCCCAGCACCACCACCGGCAGCCCCGCGACCAGCGCACCCGCCGCGACCACCGCCGCCGCCACCCACAGCAGGTTCTCCGCCTGCCGCCCGCTGGGCCCCGCGCTCACCGCCGAGGTGTACGGCAGCGCCTGCGCCGCCGCCGTCCCCAGCAGCACCGACACCGGGTGGAACGCCGCCGCCGTCCCCAGCCGCCCGCGCGGCAGCGCCGACAGGAACCACGCCATCTGCGGCACCTGCGCCATCATCACGCCCACGCCCGTCAGCAGCGCCGCCAGCGTGCCCAGCACCATGCCGGTGACCGCCCGCGTCGGCAGCGCGTGGCACAGCGACAGCCCGACCACCGCCAGCGGCAGCCCCAGCGTGCAGCCCGTCACCGGCGAGATCCGTCGGCCCCGCACCAGCAGGCAGCCCGCCGCCCCGCCCGCCCCGTACGCCGAGACCATCAGCGCCGTCAGCCACACCCCGAGGCCGGACGCCGCCGCCAGCACCGGCAGCGCCAGCAGCAGCGCGAGCTGGGTGAAGCCCACCGCGACGCCGGTGGCCAGCGCCATCGAGGTGATCCGCGGCGGCACCGAGAAGAAGCGCCGCCGCCAGCGCCGCCCCGCCAGCGCCGCCGCCAGCGGCAGCAGCGCCAGCAGCGACACCGTCCGCGGATCCGCCCACCCCCACACCGGGCCGACCTGCAGCGCCGTCACCGCCGCGGCCAGCGCCACCGCCAGCGCCAGCAGGAACGGCCGGTCCAGCGGCACCGGCGGATCGCCCGCCTCCGGCAGCCGCCGCCGCGCCAGCAGCAACAGGCCCACCGCGATCAGCGCGCCCAGGCCCGCGCTCACCCGCAGGCCCGGCATCGACGGGGCCCGCGGGACCAGGTTCGCCGCGACGAAGAACGCCACCGACATCACCGCCAGCCAGCCGCCCAGCGCCTCCCGCATCCGGCCCGGCGGATTCAGCGCCGCCACCGAGGCCAGGCAGCCGGCGAAGGACGCCGACACCCCGACGATCACCACCGACCGGCCCAGCAGGTACGACCAGCCGGAGAACGCCGCCGTCTCCACCACCAGCCCCGCCGCCAGCACCCCCAGCGACTGGACCAGCACCCGGCGCCGCCCCCAGGCGTCGCCCGCCCGGCCCGCCGCGAACAGCGACAGCACCATCAGCGCGCCGCCGCCCACCTTCATCCCCACCACCTGCTGCGGGCCCAGCCCGAACCGGGCCCGCACCGCGGGCAGCGCCGCGCCCTGCAGCACCGGCGACACCACGTAGAACACCGCGGCCGCCGCCAGCAGCACCCACACCGACCGCCCGACCCCCACCCGCCCCAGCACGGACGGAGCGCTCACGGGCACGGGCGCGGGGGAGGCCGTGGGGGTCGCGGCCATCGGGGACCTCGTTCTGTTCGGCGAGCGGAAGGACCACCCCACTGTGCCAGGTCGAACCGGGTGAAAGTGGACGAAAGGGACAGAAACCCCGGTCCGGGGGCGCCCGGGTGAACAGCGCCCGCCACCTCATCCGCGACGGGATGAATTGCTTCTCGGACACCTGCACGACTGACGGGTCCACGCGCGAGGAGAAGTGCGCCTCGCCGCTGCGGGGCCCCGGCCGCGGACTTCGAGGAGACGCGACGAACTGGACCGCGTCAGGTCCACGCGTCGACCCGTCCGGCCCGCATGGCATCGAGCAGCATGGTGGCGATCTGTGCGCGGACCCGTCCTCTGCGTCCGCCCGGTGCGAATGCCGTCGACTCGGTCCGGGGGCAGCTGTTCCGGGATGCGCGTAGGTGTTGTCGAAGGAGACGGGCTTCGTTCCGTGGTCGGCGCAGGCATCGATGACGTTGCGCATGAGGACGGGGAACTGCCGCTCCCACGGCTGCGAGTCCAGGGGGGAGGCCGACGGTGCGGTAGGCGGTGTCGCCGACCGCACCGTACCGGCACTTCAAGGACCGCGACGCCCTTGAGTCCGCGCTGGCCGTCGAGGGTTTCCGCAACCTGCTGGCCGACCTGGGCAGCGGGCGCGGCCTGCCCGCCTCCGCCCCGGACCTGGCCGAGTTCGCCGTCGCCTACGTCGCCTACGTCGCCTTCGCGCTGCGGCGCCCGGCCCTGTTCGGCGTGATGTTCGGCAAGCCGTGCGACGACGCCGCCGACGAGCGGGTCGAGGCCGCCGACGCCCTGCACACGCTGCTGGCCGACGCGCTGGATCACGTCTTCCCGACGCGGACGCCTCGGCGCTGACGTCGGCAGGGTGGGGGCTCGCCCACGGGCTGGCCTGCCTGCACCTCGACGGCAAGCTGCAAGCCATATCGGAGGAGGAGGTCGCCGACCGGGTGCGCAGCGCCTTCCTGGTCATCACGTCGGTCGGCTCCTGATCCGTGCCGTCCGGCCCGCACATGCCCTGCACTGCGACGGAGCGACACCTCGCCGTCCCGGCCCGCACGAAGGAAGATCAGTCATGACCAAGCGCGTCCTCCACGTCGTCACCAACGTCGGCCACTACGACGACCCGTCCCACGCCACGGGCCTGTGGCTCTCCGAGCTCACGCACGCCTGGCACGTCTTCGAGGAACACGGCTACGAGCAGACACTCGTCAGCCCGGCCGGCGGCGCGGTGCCCCTCGAGCCGCGCGCCCTGAAGTTCCCGAACTACGACAAGACCGCCAAAGCCTGGCGTGCCGACCCCGGGAAGACGGCACTGCTAGAGAACACGGCTAGCCCGGACCGGATCGACCCCTCCGAGTACGACGCGGTCTACTTCACCGGCGGCCACGCGGTGATGTACGACTTCCCCGACAGCGAGGGCCTGCAGCGCATCACCCGCGAGATCCACGAGCGCGGTGGCATCGTCTCCTCGGTCTGCCACGGCTACTGCGGCCTGCTCGACACCCGGCTGTCCGACGGCTCCTACCTCATCGCCGGCCGCAAGATGACGGGGTTCGCCTGGACCGAGGAAGTCCTCGCCCGTGTCGACAAACTGGTCCCCTACAACGCCGAGGAGAAGGCCAAGCAGCGCGGCGCGCTCTACGAGAAGGCGGCACTGCCGTTCGTCCCCTACGTCGTCACCGACGGCAACCTCGTCACCGGCCAGAATCCTGGCTCGGCCAAGGCCACCGCGAAGAAGGTCGTCCAGGCCCTCGAGGGCAGCGCGTCCAAAGGGCGCGGCTGAGTCGAGACGCCGTCCTCCATGGGATCCTGACCCGTCAGCTCCCCCTTTCCAGGGCGCGCATGTTGACCGAGCCGACCGCGCAGCGGGACCGGTCCAGCTCACCGCGGCTGCCGAGTTCGTCCAGGAGCACCCGATGGAGCTCGGCCCACACCCGAGCCTTGCTCCACCCCCGTGCCGCCGGCGACCGCCGCCCTGCGGACGTACCGACGCAGTCGGCACCACCCACTGGAACAGCTCCCACGACTCATCCGGCGCCAGCCGCTCCACGGGCTTCACCAGCGAAGCCCGCCCAGTCGAGGGCTGCTGATCAGTGCGCGAGCCAGCCGAGGACGATGAGGACGTCCGGACGGCGGAGGGCGTGTGCCGGCTGCGTCGGGCTCCGCCTATCGGGTGAATCCCGGCCTCGCCCCGAGTCCGGTCAATTGATGGACTGTCAGGATCTCCCTGCATGCGAACCACTACGGCGACCAGGGATGTACTGATGACCGAGAACCCGCAAGAGATCCGCGCGGAGCGCCCCCAGCAGCCGAACGAGCCCGGTCCGTACGATGTCGTGCTCGCCGGGGGGCGCGTGGTGGATCCGGAGAGGGAGGTCGACGGCATCCTCCACGTGGGGATCACGGGGGACCGGATCGCGGCGATCTCGCCCGAGCCTCTGGAGGGCGGGACGGTGATCGACGCCACGGGCCTGGTCGTCGCTCCCGGGTTCATCGACCTCCACGCCCACGGCCAGCAGCTGCCCGCCGCGTGGATGCAGGCCTTCGACGGGGTGACCACCGCGCTCGAACTGGAGTCGGGACTCCTGCCGATCGCGAACTTCTACGACAAGGTGGCCGCCGAGGGCCGCCCGATCAACTACGGCGCCTCCGCCGCGTGGACGTACGCGCGCATCGCGGAGAAGGAGAAGGACTTGGCGCCCCCAAGGCCGAACTGACCTGGTTCCAGAAGGCGTTCGAGCGCAACGGCTGGCAACAGAGCCTGGCCGACGAGGAGGAGGTGAAGCGCATCATCGCCGGCGTCGAGGAAGGGCTGGAGCAGGGCGCCCTGGGCATCGGCATCAACGGCGGCTACGCGCCCGGCTACGGCCGCAAGGAGTACCACGCACTCGCCCAGCTCGCCGCCAGGCACGGGGTGCCGACCTTCACCCACATCCGCTACCTCTCCGTCCAGGAGCCGGACAGCGGCTTCGAAGGACTCGGCGAACTCATCTCCCTCGCCGCGGCGACCGGCGCGCACATGCACATCTGCCACCTCAACAGCGTCGCCGGCCGGGACATCAAGGCCTGCGTGGAACTCGTCACCGAAGCCCAGGAACGCGGTCTGCCGATCACCGTCGAGGCCTACCCCTACGGCGCGTGCTCCAGCACCGTGGGCGCCGAGGTCTTCAAGAACGACTGGCTCGCACGCTGGGGCGTGGACGACGCCTCCGCGATGGAGTACAACGGCGAACCCCTGACCCAGGAAAGGATCGACGAACTGCAGAAGGAGGACCCCGGCGCCGTCATCGTGATGCACTTCCTGCACCCCGACGACAACGCCGAGGACGCCGAGATGCTCGACCTCTCCGTCCTGCACCCCGGGGCCGCGATCGCCTCCGACGCGATGCCGTGGGCACGCAAGGACGGCACGATCATCGAGGGCGACGCCTGGCCGCTGCCCGAGGACGCCTTCGCCCACCCGCGTTCGGCCGGCTGCTACGCCCGCTTCCTCGCCCGCTGGGCCCGCGGCGGCCCCGAGCGCACCGAGCCCAAGCTGACGCTGGTCGAGGCGATCCGCAAGACGAGCCTCATCCCCGCGCAGATCCTGGAGAAGGCCGTGCCCCAGATGCGCAGCAAGGGCCGCATCCAGGTCGGCGCGGACGCGGACATCGTCGTGTTCGACCTCGCCACCGTGCGGGACAACGCCACCTTCACCGAGCCCGCGCAACGCTCCACCGGCTTCCGGCACGTGATCGTGAACGGCACCCCCGTCATCCAGGACGGCAAGGAGGTCCTGGAGGCGCGCCCCGGCCGCCCGATCCGCCGCCCCACGGCGCCGGAGGCATCGGTGTAACCGGCCGCCACCGCCACAGAACGAGCCGAACCGCAGTACTTGCCCTCGGCGATCTCGGTCGGTCGGGTACCCGGGTGCGTGCTGACCTTGTCCCGGACGACCTGTGGGAGCGGGCGGCGCCACTGCTGCCACCCGCTCCCGAACGACGCCACCGCCACCCCGGAAGACTCCGCGTTCCGGACAGGGCGGCCCTCGCCGGCGTCATCTACGTCCTGCGGGCCGGCATCGCCTGGCGCGACGTCCCCACCGCCACCATCGGCTGCTCCGGAGTCGCCGCCTGGCGCCGACTGCGCGACTGGACCGAGGCCGGCGTGCGGCCCCGCCTGCACACCGCGCTCCTGACCGAACTGCGGTCGGCGGGCCTGCTGGAGATGGACGATGCGGGGATCGACGGCTCGCACGTCAGGGCCCTCAAGGGGGGCTCACACCGGACCTTCGCCGGTCGACCGGGGCCGGCCGGGCAGCAAACACCACCTGATCGTCGACCGGCACGGTACCCCGCTCGCCATCACGCTCACCGGCGGAAACCGCCACCACGTCACCCAGTTGCTGCCGCTGCTGGACGCGATACCGCGCATCCGGGGCCTGGGCGGACGGCCACGACACCGGCCGCGCAGGCTCTTCGCCGACCGCGGCTACGACAAGTACCGCCGCATCCTCCGGCGCTGCGGCATCACCCCCCAGATCGCCCGCCGCGGCGTCGCCCACGGCTCCGGACTCGGCAACAGCCGTCGGGTGGTCGAGAGGACCTTCGCCCGGCTGCACCAGTTCGAGCGCCTGCGGATCCGCCACGAGATACAAACCGACCTCCACCTGGGCCTGCTTCAACTCGCCTGCAGCATCATCTGCCCGAGGAAGCTCCGAACCTCATTCTGAAATGATCATTAAGTCGCCGGGCCGAACCAGCGCGCCAGGGCCTCCGGCAACCCCTCCCCGGCCCCCGGCTCCTCACCGACCCAGGCCACGTGCCCGTCCGGACGCAGCAGCACCGCCGCCGCCCCCAGCTCCGGGCAGCCGTCCACCAGCACGTCCACCCGGTCCTCCCGGCCGACCGCCGACAGCAGCCCCGACCGGTCCAGCAGCACGCCCCGCCCCGCGTGCATCCGCCCGTACAGCCGGTCCGCCGGCGCCGGGGCGTCGACCAGTCGGACGTCCCGCAGCCGACGGCCCAGCAGGGCCGGGCCCGGGCCGAAGTCGTAGCGGACGTCCACCCCCGAGATCACGCCCGTGATGTACCGGTTGACGTCCGGGAAGTCCATCAAGCGGGCGAACACCCCGCGCAGCGCCACCGCGCCCGGCGCCGTGCCCAGCAGCGTCATCTGCGCCCGGGTGTGCGCGATCACCGCCGCGCCCACCGGGTGCCGCTCCGCGTGGTAGCTGTCCAGCAGGCCCGGCGGGGCCCAGCCGGCCACCTCGGCGGCCAGCTTCCAGCCCAGGTTGAACGCGTCCTGCACGCCCAGG
This sequence comes from Kitasatospora sp. NPDC004272, assembly GCF_053603035.1. Classification (NCBI taxonomy): domain Bacteria; kingdom Bacillati; phylum Actinomycetota; class Actinomycetes; order Kitasatosporales; family Streptomycetaceae; genus Kitasatospora; species Kitasatospora sp. NPDC004272. The sequence goes on from NZ_JBSGET010000064.1 coordinate 30,421, forward strand.
TTCAACCCCTGGCCGCCCGTCGGCGGATGGACGTGCGCCGCGTCCCCCGCCAGCAGGACCCGGCCCGCCCGGTACCGCTCCGCCTGCCGCGTCGCGTCCCCGAACCGGGACAGCCAGCGCGGCGAGTGCACCCCGAAGTCCGTGCCCGCCACCGCGCGCAGCCGGGCCCGGAACTCCTCCAGCGTCGGCGCCGCGCGGTCCTCCGAGACGCCCTCCGCCGGAACGATCACCCGGTACACCCCGCCGCCCTCGTGGTGCAGCCCGAACCGCAGCTGCGTGCGCCGCACCTCGGCCACCACCTCGGCGATCCGCTCCGGATCCTCCGCCGCCGCCATCTGCCCCAGCAGCGTCTGCACCGTCGCCGGCTCGCCCGGGAACGCCACGCCCGCCAGCCGGCGCACCGTGCTGCGCCCGCCGTCGCACCCCACCAGCCAGCGCGCGCGCAACCGCGAGCCGTCCGCCAGTTCGGCCTCCACCCCCTCCTCGTCCTGCGCCAGGCCCACCAGTTCGCAGCCGCGCCGCAGCTCCGCGCCCAGCTCCTCGGCCCGCTCCCACAGCAGCCGCTCCGTCACCGGCTGCGGCGTCGCCAGCCCGTACGGGTGCGCCGTGTCCATCCCCTCCGGCCACGCGCGCGCCTCGCCCGCGAACAGCCCGCCGACCCGGAACTCCTCGCTCACCGCCCGGAACCGCTCCAACAAGCCGCGCTGATCCATCACCTCCACACTGCGCGCGTGCAACCCCTGCCCCCGGGACTCCCCGGTCGGTGCCGTCAGCCGCTCAAGGACCACCACCTCCACCCCGTGCAGCCGCAACTCGCAGGCCAGCATCAACCCGGTCGGCCCGCCGCCGACCACCAGCACGTCGATCATCAACCCTCCGAAAACGTCCGACAAGTGATTTTCCGTCAGCTTGCGGACTTCTCTCCGCCATCCCGTCACCAGCCGGACATTCTGGGCCATCGACCGGGCCTTGCGGCAAGGCCCCCGGCGCGCGGTACCTTGGAAGTGGCGGGGCGGGGCCTCCGGGGCGGGGCTCAGCGGACCACGTCGAAGACGTTCTTCTGCACGCCGTTGGAGTACGCCGCGAACTCGACCAGTTCGAGCTTCTGCACGTCCTTGTCGGTGTCGCTGAACAGCCGCCGCCCCGCACCCAGCAGCAGCGGGAAGACCAGCAGGTGGTAGCGGTCGACCAGGCCCGCGTCGGACAGGGCGTGGTTCAGGCGGGCGCTGCCGTGCAGGACGATCGGGCCGCCGTCGGTCTCCTTCAGGGCGGCCACCTCGTCCACCGAGCGGAGGATCGCGGTCGGCCCCCAGTCGGAGACCAGCTCGTCCTCGCCGAGGGTGGTCGACACCACGTACTTCGGCAGCTCCTTGTAGCGGGCGAACTCCGCCATCCCCGGCCACACCGGGCTGAACGCCTGGTAGCTGACCCGGCCCAGCAGCACCGCCCCGGCCTCCTCCTGCTCCCGGCCCTTGATCTCGAACGCCTCCGGGACGAAGTCGATGTCCTTGAACGTCCAGCCGGCGTTGCGGTAGCCCGGCTCGCCGCCGGGGGCCTCCATCACGCCGTCCAGGGAGACGAAGGCGGTGCTGATCAGGGTGCGCATCGGTGGTACCTCGTTCTGCTGCGAAGGGGGAAACGGGTCGGGGGTCAGCGGGCGGGCAGGGCGGAGAGCCAGTGCTGCCAGGCGGACTCGGCCGCCGCGGCGGCCGGGGCCGGTTCGGCGAACAGGTGGTGGAAGAGCAGCAGCACGCCCGGCGGGTGCAGGAAGGCGTACAGGCCGTCGGCGGTGCGGACCTCGAAGCGCTCCTCGTCCGACCAGACCAACTCGCCGTCCAGCGGCGGCAGTCCGGGCAGATCGGCGCGGACCCGGGTGCCGGCCGGCGGGTCGGCCGGGAGGGCGAGCGCGGCGGTCAGCGCGGCGCGGACCCCGGCGGTCGGGAGGCCGGCGGTCGGCCGCACGGCGAACACCGGGACGGCGGTGCGGCCCGCGAAGTGCGTCAGGTACTCGCGCAGTGTGTGCAGGTGGAACGGCCAGCCGCGACGCAGCGCGTCGTACTCGTCCGCCCAGTCGTCGCCGAGCACGCCGCTGTGCACCACCCGGAGCACGGTGCTGCCGCCGTCGCGGCCCTCGACCAGGTACTCGAAGGCCATGAACCGGCCGTCCCCGCCCGGCTCGGTGCGGGTGGCGAAGCGCTTGCCCGGCTCGTACGCGGTGACCGTCGAGGTCTCCCGGTGGCCGCCGGTCTCCATCGAGGCCGCGCCGCCGACCCGGGGGTCGACCTCGTTGCGGCCCATGAACCAGGAGTCGATGCCCGGGCCGGTGGCGATCGCCGCCCAGACCTGCTCGGGATCGGCCGGCAGGGTCAGTTCGAATTCCAGCTCGAAGGGGTGCGGCACGGTGTCAGTCCTCCTGCGGGGCGGCCGGGTCGGTGGTCGGGGCGGGCGCGTCGGTGGTCGGGGCGGCCGGGATCTGGTGCAGGCCGACCACCAGTCGGTGGTCGCGGCCCTGCGGGGCGGACTCGTCGTGGTAGCGGCCCACCAGGGCGGTGACCGCCTGCGAGAGCTCCTCGGCGAAAGCCGCCCGGTCGGCCGCCGAGGCGAACCGCACCCGGGCGTCGATCCCGAACGAGGCCACCCGCTGCCGGGCCCGGGCCGCGCCGGTCAGCAGCGAGCCGACCTCCTGCACCAGCCGGGCGCCGAGGGCCAGCAGCCAGCGCGCCGAGAGCTGGTCGGGCGAGCGGGCCGGATCCGGACTGACCGCCGCGAGGGCGGCCGGCGAGATCACGTACGAGGCGGCCGTCGCCCGGTACACCCGCTCCGTCACGCTCCCCTTGCGGCGCTCCTCGGCCAGCTCCACCAGGCCGTGCCGCTCCAGCTCCTTCAGGTGGTAGTTCACCTTCTGCCGGGGCAGCCCCAGCCGGGCGGCCAGCATGGCGGCCGAGCCCGGCTCGGCCAGGGCCGCCAGCAGGCGGGCCCGCATCGGGTCCAGCGAGGCTTCGGCGGCGGCGGGTTCTTCGATCACGGCTACGTCCAGCACCCCTCCAGGATCCTGCCGACAAATTTTCTTGTCAAGGAGGAAAAGTTTGTCGGCGCGGCGTGGTGCGGCGCGGCGCGGACGGGTACCGGGGAGGGCCGGACGGGCGCCGGGGGAGGGGCGGGCGGGCGCCGGGGGAGGGGCGGGCGGGGGTCACCCGTTCGGGCGATCGGCCTTGCGGGGGGCGGACGGGGCGGGAAGCGTCCGTTCGGGGGCCGGTCCGAATGCGAGGAGCACGCGAGCATGATGTCGGACGATCTGCGGACGCTCGCCCACGAGGCGTACGTGTACCTGTACCCGCTGGTGACCATGGACGTCACCCGGCGGCAGGCGGTGTCCGTGCCCAACGGGATCAAACCGGCCTTCGGGCCGCCCAACGAGTTCCACCACCTGCGGGAGTTCCCCTCGGCGGAGTTCCGCTCGGTGGTGCGGCCGAACTTCGACACCCTGTACTCGTCCGCCTGGCTGGACCTGACGAACGGCCCGGTGGAACTGCACGTGTCGGACACCGGCGGCCGGTACTTCATGGTGCCGCTGCTGGACATGTGGACCGACGTGTTCGCCACCCTCGGCCCGCGCACCACCGGCTCCGGCGACCAGGACCACCTGGTGGTCGGCCCCGACCACCGGGGCGAACTCCCGGCCGGGGTGCGGGTGCTGCGCTCGCCCACCCCGTACGCGTGGGTGATCGGACGGATCCAGACCAACGGCCCGGCCGACTACGAGAAGGTCCGGGAGGTCCAGGACGGCCTGACGGTACGGGCCCTCGAACCGGTCGAGCACCCGGCCGACCCGGCGGCGGACGTGACCACCCCGCCGCTGGACACCGTCAACGGGTTCGGCGCCGTCGAGTTCTTCACCCGGGCCGCCCGGGCGCTGGCCGTCAATCCGCCGCACCCCACCGACTTCGCCGTCCTGGCACGCATCGCCCACCTGGGCGTCGTCCCCGGCCGGGAGTTCGACCCCGGGCGGTTCTCCGACGCCGAACTGGCCGAGCTGGAGGCGGGAGCCCGGGCCGCCCGGGAGGCGATCCTGGCGTCCCCCGCCGTCATCGGCACGGCCGTCAACGGCTGGCGGGTCACCGCCGAGACGATGGGCGTCTACGGCAACGCCTACTTCAAGCGGGCCGCCGTCACCGCGATCGGGCTGGGCGCCAACCCGCCGGAGGACGCGATCTACCCCGTCCTGGCCCTCGACGCGGACGGGGCCCGCGTCACCGGCGAGCACGACTACCTGCTGCACTTCCCGGCGGACGGCCTGCCGCCCGTCAACGCGTTCTGGTCGGTGACGATGTACGACGCCGCGGGCTTCCAGGTCGCCAACGCGCTCGACCGCTTCGCCCTGGGCGACCGCGACCCGCTCGCGTACAACCCGGACGGCTCGCTCGACATCCTGGTCTCGCACCGGGACCCCGGCCCGGAACGGCGGTCGAACTGGCTGCCCGCGCCGAACGGCCCGCTCGGCCTCACCCTGCGCCTGTACGCGCCCCGGCCGGAGGCCCTCGACGGGCGCTGGGCCCCGCCCGCCGTCCGCCGGACCGGCTGACCGCCGCCCGCCGCCGGGCCCAGGGCCGGTTCACAGGGCCGGGGCCAGCCGGGTGGCGGTCTCCAGCAGGAGGGCGTGGACGAACGCCTGCGGCAGGTTGCCGCGGAGCTGGCGCTGGGCGATGTCGTACTCCTCGGCGTAGAGGCCGGGCGGGCCGCAGGCGGCGCGGTTGCGCTCGTACCAGCGGAGGGCCTCGGGGAGGTTCCCCTGGGCGAGGTGGGAGAGGGAGACCAGGAAGCCGCAGAGCAGGAAGGCGCCCTCGGCCTCGGCCAGCGGGCCGGGGGCGTGCCGGAAGCGGTAGCAGTGGTGGTCGTCGGCGAGGTCGGCCAGGACGGCCGCGAGGGTGGCCCGGCTGGGGCGGGCCCGGGGCGGGACGGCGCCGCGCAGGGCGGGGAGCAGCAGGGCGGCGTCCACGGCGGGGTCGGTCGGGGAGCGCTGCCAGCGTCCGCCGGAGTGCAGGGAGTCGGTGAGGGCGGCGGCGGTGAGGCGTTCGGCGAGGGGCAGCCAGTCGGGGCGGCGCAGGGCGTCGGCCGCGGCGCGCAGGCCGGCCGCGCAGGTGAGGCGGCTGTGGGTCCAGTGGTCGGGGTGGATCTCCCAGATGCCGCTGTCGGGTTCGCGGTACCGGGCGGCGATCGCCTCGACGGCGACCCGGGCGGCCCGGTGCCCGTCGGCGTCCAGCTGGTCGTTCCGGGCGGCGGCGGCCAGCAGGAGCAGGCTCTCGCCGAACCCGTCGAGCTGGAACTGCCGGTTCACCCGGTTCCCGGCCACGTCGAACCCGCCCGGGTAGCCCGGGAGTTCGAGCCTGCGCAGGTCGGGGACGGGTCCGCCGTCGACGGTGTACGCGGGGGCCAGCCGCGGCCCGTCGGTGAGCAGCCGGGCGGTGACGAAGCGGGCCGAGCCGGCCAGCAGCGGGTGCGGTCCGCGGGCCGCGACGGCCTGGCCGATGTACGCCTGGTCGCGGATCCACACGTACCGGTAGTCGTAGTTGCGGCCCTGTTCGGCGCGTTCGGGCAGGCTGGTGGTGGCCGCGGCGACGGTGCCGCCGTCCGGGCCGGTCAGGCCGGCGAGGACGGCGTGGGCGTGCCGGGCGTCCCGGCGGCCGGGCAGGCCGGCCAGTTCGTCCAGGGGCGGGACGTCCGCGGCCCAGGCCGCCCCGGTGGCCGCCCAGGCGCGGTCCGGATCCGGCGGGGCCTCGCGGAGCGGACGGTCGGCGAGCTCCAGCACCAGGTCGTACGAGGCGCCCGGCGCCACCCGCAGCACCGCGTGCAGCCCGCCGCAGCGCTCCGGCCGGGCCTCCGGCAGACCGGTCAGCCGGGCGTGCAGCGGGCCGGTGCGCAGCGTCCAGCGGCCCGCGGCGTCCCGCTCCGGGGCGGTGGCGGGCGCGGTGCCGAAACCGGCGGCCAGGTGCAGGGAGACGTCGAGCTCGGTCGGGCCGTCCACGGCCAGCACGCGGCGCAGCAGCACCGTCCGGTGCGGCTCGGCCGGACGGGCCAGGGCCTCCCGGCACTCCACCACCCCGCCCCGGGTGACCCAGCGGCTGCGGTGCACCAGCCCGCCGTCCTCGTACCGGCCGCCCGGCACGTACGTCCCCGTCGGGGTCAGGCCGAACCAGCCCGGGCCGCCGATCAGCGAGGACAGCACCGCGTCGCTGTCCCAGCGCGGCGCGCACAGCCAGCCGAGCACGCCGTCCGGGTCGAGCAGCGCGCCGCGGCGGCCGTCGGCGAGCAGGGCGTAGTCGCGCAGCGGGTGCGGGGCGGGCGGGGCGCAGGGACGGGACGCGACGGGCACGGCGGCCTCCGGGAGTCGGGCGGCTCTCGCGGTTGCGGCTGTCCGCTCCGGCGCCGCCGGAAACCTCCGGTCCGTTTCCGGCCCCGGGCGCCGGGCAGACGCCCGGCGCACGCGCCGGCCCCCGGGCCGGCGGCGGAACGACGCGAGGAGACGGCGATGGGACGGCAGGAACGTCCGCTGCACGACATGGGCGGGGCGATCGGCCCCGCGGACCAGGGACGGCGGGACGAACCCGGCCCGGCGGGCGACGGTCCCGGACGCGAGCCCGCACCGATCGGCAAGGGCGGCACGCCGAACGTGGCGGGCAGCGACGAGCAGCAGCCCGAGATCGCCGAGGGGCCGGTGCCGGGCGTCCAGCCGGACGAGACGGACGGCGGGCACGGCGACGGTGACGGGGACGGCGGTGACGGCGGGGACGGGGACGGCGGGAGAGGGGTGACCCGGGAGCTCGACCCGCCGGGCCCGCCGCGCGCCCCGTCCCGCCCGGTGCGCCCCGACGCGGTGGAGGACGCCCCCGCCGCGCTCGACCCCGAACGGGCCCGCCCCGCCGACCCGGGCGCGGACCCGCGGGACGAGGGGCTCCCGAACCTCGCGGACGGCTCGCCCACCGCCGACCGCGCCGCCGACCCGCAGCGCCCGTCGGTGCCGGGGGACCGGCCGGTCGCGGCCGAGGCGTTCGGGGTGACGGGGGAGGAGCAGGCGCTCGGCGAACCGCTGGAGGACAAGCTGGCGGCGGAGCAGCCGGAGGTCTGGGAGGAGCAGCCGGAGCGGGCGGACGACCGCCCCGGGGCGTCGGCGGAGGAGGCGGCGGTGCGGGAGGAGGGGGAGTGACGGCCCGTCGGGGGAAGCACCGGTGACGGTGCCCGGCGGTGCGCGGGGCTTCGCGGGGCGTCGAGGGCCGGTGCCGTCAGCGGGCGGGCGGCGCAGGGTGCCGGAAGCGGTGCGGTAGCGGGCGGCGTCCAGGTGGGCCGGCGGGGTGGCGTCGAGGTGGCGGCGGAACGCGGACTGCAGCGCGCGCGGGGTGACGTACGCGGCGCGGGCGATGTCGGCGGGCGTGCCGTCCTGGTCGGCGTGGGCGTCGGTCCGGGCCAGGGCCCGGCGCAGGGTGGCGGGCGTGGCGTCGCGGTGGTCGGCGCGGGTGCGGGCGGTGCCGTTGGTGCGGGCAGGTGTGCGGGAGGGCGGCCGGGGCCGGGGCGGCGAGCTGCCGGGCGGCGGTCGAGACGAGCAGCCCGGTCGGCGGATGCTCCGCGCTGCCCAGGACGTGGTCGCGCAGGCGGGCAACGGCCGAGCCGAGGGGCCGCCCGGCGGCCGGATCGTCGAGGTCACCGGCGAGGCCGACACGGACACCGCCCCGCAACTCGCCCGGGCCCTGCGCGGGGAGATCGGCGGCAGACCGGCGCCGCACGTCCTCGTGGTGGACCGCTCGCGGCTGGGCTCCTGCTCCTCCTCCGGCCTCGACGGGCTGATCAGGGCCCGGCGGGCGGCCCTCGCGGCGGGCGTCGCGTTCCGGCCCGGCGCGCCGAGCGGCCAGCTGGTGCGGCTGCTGCGGATCACCGAGACGGACCGGGTGTTCCAGGTGGGCGACCCCGTCCGGTGGTGGCCGACCGGCCGCCACGCTGCCAGGAGCCCTGTGCGCGGGCGGGGTTCGGGGCGTCGGTTTCCGGCGGGGGCCCCGGGGAGGCGCTCGGCACGGGGTGGACCGATCGGGGCCCGCGAGGGCCCGGACTCCGTCCGCCACCGCGCGGCGGCCGGGAGCCGGGTCCTGCCGGGGAGAGGCCCGCGGGGGCGGGGTTTGAGACGCGCGGCCCTGGTCAGCCGCTGGGTATGGAGTTCACGCCGGAGTACCTGGAACCGCTGCCCACCGCCGACCGGTGCTCGGGGGGCGGTGGGCAGCGACCGTCCGCACCGTGGGTGGTGGTGCGGGACGCGGGCGGGCGTCGGGCGGCCGGGGACGGGGACGGCGGGGTGGCGGTGCTGTTCGACCGGGACGCCGTGCTGATCGAGGACATCGCGTACAACGGCGACCCCGGCCGGGTCTACCCCCGGCCCGGCGCCCGCCGGGCGGTCGACGAACTGCGGGAGCTCGGCGTCCGGTTGGGGGTGCTCACCGAGCAACCCGGGATCGCCCGGGGGGTCCTGACCCGGCGTCGGGTCGAGATCGTCCAGCACCGGATCGAGGAACTGTTCGGCCCGTTCGACGCCTGGGCGCTCTGCCCGCACGGCCCGGCCGAGCGCTGCGGCTGCCGCGCGCCGGCCCCCGGACTGGTCCTCGCCGCGACCCGGGCGCTGCGGGTGCGACCGGCCCGCACCACCGTCATCGGCGGCACCGCCGCCGGCCTGGTCGCCGCCGCCGAGGCCGGGGCGCACGGCCTGCTCGTCCCCACCGCGGTCACCCGCCCCGGGGAGATCAGCGCGGCGGGGCACCGCCGGGCGGCGGACCTGGGTGGGGCGGTGCGGCTGGTGGTCGCGGGCGGGGCGGTGCGCTGAGGGGTGAGCGGGGGACCGCTCCCGGCCGGGGCGGGCGGCCGGAGGGCGGTGGGGCGGGGGTTGGGGCAACGCCCCGGGGGTATGCGCGGGGCGCGGGCCCGCGGCCGTGGGCCGGGCGGGTCATGGAGGAGCAGGGTCAGGTGGGTGTCATGGACGGGCCGCACGGTTACCGGATCGCCGTTCCCGGGCGGCCGGGGGCGCACGCGCCGCAGCTGATGGTGGTGGTGTACCGCTCCTCGGAGACCACGGAGGAGGGCCTGGCCGTGTACGTGGGGGCGGACGGGCTGCGGGTGACGGTGCACGGCACGGTGGCCTGCTTCCTGGCGCCGTACCCGCCCGGCCTCGGGCACCCCTACGGGTACGCCTACCCGCTGGCCGCCGCCTGAGGGCGGACGCGCCGGGGCCGCCGGGCCGGGGACCGGCTTCCGGATCCTTCCCGGCGGCTCCACACTGGCCGGATGGGTACCGAGACCGAGCCGTTCCGCGCCGTTCCCGCCGAAGTGCGGCCCTACCTGACGGAGCTCGTGCACCGCACGCGCGCGGTGTGCGGCTCCCGGCTGACCGCGGTGGTCGCGGTCGGGTCCCTCGCGCTGGGCGACTACCGGCACGGCCGCAGCGACGTCGACGTCACGGTCGTCCTGGAGGGCCCGCCCCCGGACGGGGTGCTGCGCGAGCTGGCCGAGGTCCTCGACCACCGGCGGCTGCCGTGCCCGGCGGCGGGGCTGGAACTGGTCTGCTACGCGGCCGACTTCGCCCGGGTCCCGTCCGGGGAGGCCGGCTACCTGCTGGACCTCAACACCGGCGCCCAACTGCCGGGCCGGGCGGCCTTCGGCCCGGACGGGGGGCCGTCGTTCTGGTACGTCATCGACCGCTCGGTGGCCCACCAGTCCGGGATCGCGCTGTACGGCCCGCCCGCGCCGGAGGTGATCGCGGAGCCCCGGCCGGCCGACCTGTACGCCGCGGTCCGGGCCTCGGTGCGCGAGCACGGCGACGGCGAGGGGCACCTCGCCGACAACCGGGTCCTCAACGGCTGCCGCTCCGTGGTCCGGTGCCGCACCGGGCGCTGGTTCGCCAAGCGCGACGCGGCCGGGCGGGTCGCCGCCGCGGAGGAGGAGTTCCGTCCGCTGATCGAGGCCGCGGTCCGCAGCTTCGAACTCCCCCGGGCCGCCGCGCTGCCCCTGCCCGCTCCGCGGGTCCGGGAGTTCCTGGGCTGGGTGCGCGCCCGCGTCGAGGAGAGCGCCGCGGCGGCCGGGGCCTGACCGGCCCGGACCGGGCGTCACCCGTACGGGCGGCCCGTCCGGGGCGGAGGCGGAGGCGGCGGCCGGATCCCGGCCCCGGGCGGACGTCAGGGGGTGGCGAAGGCGGTGACCAGGGCGCGGTCGAAGGCCGGGAGGTCGTCCGGCTTCCGGCTGGAGACCAGGGTGTTGGGGCCGTCGGTGCAGACCACCACCTCGCGGTCCACCCAGTGCGCGCCCGCGTTGGCCAGGTCGGTGCGCAGGCTCGGCCAGGAGGTCATGGTGCGGTCGCGGACCGCGTCGGCCTCGATCAGCGTCCACGGGCCGTGGCAGATCACCGCGACGGGCTTGCCGCGGCCGAAGAACCCGGCGACGAACTCCACGGCCCGCTGGTCGGTGCGCAGGAAGTCCGGGTTGGCGACGCCGCCGGGCAGCACCAGGGCGTCGAAGTCGGCGGCCGAGACGTCCTTGACGGCCGCGTCCACCATGAACGGGTCGGCCCGGTCGAGGTGGTGGAACGCCCGGATCTCGCCCAGCTCGGTGGAGACCAGGCGCGGGGTGCCGCCGTGGTCCAGGACGGTCTGCCAGGGCGAGGTCAGCTCGACCTGCTCGGTGCCCTCGGGCGCGACCAGGAACGCCACGGTCAGACCGGCCAGCTCGTCCGGCCGCCCGGTGCCGGCGGCGGCGGTGGCGGTGGCGTCGGCGGTGGTTTCGGTGTCGGTGGGGGTGTCGTTCACGACGGTGCTCCGTTCTTCGATCGGGCGGACGTGCGGGGGAACCCCCGTGCGGGGCGTCTGGCCGCGAACGGTGCCCGGCAAACCGGTGGGAAAGGTGTGGATCGGGCGAACGGTCGGCATAGGGTGGAAGCCGGGCGGAGGCTGGGTGGAGGCCGGGCGGAGGAGGTGGAGGACGCGGTGGACTGTGAGCGGGGCGAACTGGAGGCCACGGTCGACCGGCTGCGCACCGAACTGGAGGGCGTGCGCACCGCGATGCGGACCCGGGCCGTGATCGAACAGGCCAAGGGCGTCCTGGTCGAGCGGCTCGGCTGCGCGCCCGAGCGGGCCTTCGACGAACTGGTGCGCCGCTCCCAGGACGGGAACCGCAAGCTGGCGCTGGTCGCCGCCGACCTGGTCGCCGCCGCCGCCCCGCCCCCGGCCGCCCGCGAAGCCCCGCCCGGACCGGCGCCCGAACCGGCGCCCGCCGCCGGACCACCGGACGCACCGGACGCACCGGTGGAGCCGGTGCGCGGAGCGGGTGCGGACGGGGGCGAGGACGAGGGCGCGCTGGCCTCCCGCTTCCACCTGGCCGCCGCCGCCCTCGCCACCGCCACCGGCCCCGACGAGGTCGCCGAACAGCTGCACCGGACGGCCCTCGGGCCGCTCGGCGCCCAGGCCCTCGCCCTGGCCGTGCGCGAACCCGACGACGCGCTGCGCCTGGTCGGCGCGCACGGGGTCACCTCGCGCCAGCTCAGCCAGTGGCAGCGCATCCCGCCGCACACCCGGGTCCCGCTCACCGAGGCCGTCCGCACCGACCGGCCGGTGTGGGTGGGCGACCGGCGCGAGTTCGCCTCCCGCTACCCCGACCTGACCGGCGAGGACCTGGTGCCCGGCAGCACCGTCTGCGCCCTCCCGCTGCACGCCGGCGGACGGCTGCTCGGCGCGCTCAAGATCGGCTGGGCGGACCGCCGACCCCCCGACCCGGCCGTCACGGCCCACCTGGCCGCGCTCGCCGACCTCGCCGCCGACGCCCTGCTGCGCCTGTTCGACGCCCTGCCGTCCGCCGCGCCGTCCGCCGCTTCCGCCGCGGCGGTCCCCGGCGCGCTGGAACCGGCCGGCACCCCCTGGTTCCGGGCCGTGCTGGACGGCCTGCTGGACCCGGTACTGCTGCTGCGCACCGTCCGCGACCAGGACGGGAAGGTCACCGACCTGCGGGTCGAGCACGCCAACGCGCCCACCGTCGACCTGGCCGGACGGGACGCCGCCGAACTGCGCGGCCGACGGCTCACCGAGCTGTACCCGGGCATGGTCGCCTCCGGCACCTTCGACCGGCTGCGCACCGCCGCCGCCGACGGCATCCCCTACCGGGGCGAGGCCGAACGGTACGTCGAGACCGTCGCGGGCAGCACCCGCTCCAGCGCGATGACCGTGCACGCCACCCCCTTCCAGGACGGCCTGCTGCTCACCTGGCGGGCCCACGACGAACGCGACCGGCGGATCGCCCAGCTCGCCCAGACCGCCCGGCTGGCCCGGGTCGGCACCTGGGAGTGGCACCCCGGCGAACGCCGGATCACCTGCTCGGACGGCGTCCCGCAACTCTTCGGCGCCCCCACCGGCACCGCCGGCCTCGACCCGCGCGCCGCCCTGGACGCGGTCGCCCCCGCCGACCGCGAAGCCGTCCGGACCGCCGCCCGGGCCCTGCTGGACGGCCGCACCCCCGTCACCGCCGACTTCGCCGTCCGGGCCGCCGACGGCCGGCGCGACCTGCGCGCCCTCGGCGAGGCCACCCGCGCCGACGACGGCCGACTGCTCGCGCTCAGCGGTGTCGTCCAGGACGTCACCCCCTGGCGGCGCGCCGAACAGGCCCTCAACGACACCCGCGACCGCCTCGCCGACCAGCGCCGCCGCACCGAGGACGAGCAGCGCGCCGTCCGCGCCCTCCAACAGACCCTGATGCGCGCCCCCGCCGGCCGCCCCGTCCCCGGGCTCGACACCGCCGCCCGCTACCTGCCCGCCGAACGCGAACGCAAGGTCGGCGGCGACTGGTACGACCTGCTCGACCTGCCCGACGGCACCGTCCTGCTCGCCGTCGGCGACGTCTCCGGACACGGCCTGCCCGCAGCCGGAGTGATGTCCCAACTCCGGTACGCGCTCCGGGGGATCGCCTACGACGGTGCCCCGCCCGGACAGCTCCTCGACCGGCTCGACCGGATGCTCTGCCACCAGCGCGCCGACCACATCGCCGCCGTCACCGTCGCCCGGCTCGACCCCCGCACCGGACACCTCGCCTGGGCCCGGGCCGGCCAACTGCCCCCCGTCCTGATCCACGACGGCACCGCCCGCACCCTCGACCCGCCACCCGGCCTGGTCCTCGGCGTCACCCCCGGCGCCCACCGCCCCACCGCCGAACTCCACCTCGCCCCCGGCGACACCCTGCTGCTGCACACCGACGGCCTGGTCGAACGGCGCAGCCCCGGCGCGGGCTCCGACGCGGGCACCGCCCGACTGCTGCGCGCCTGCGCCGACTACCGGGCCGCCCCCGACCCGGGCGCACTGGCCGACCACCTGCTGCGCCGCCTCGGCGGCCCCAACCCCTTCGACGACATCTGCCTGCTCGCCGTCCGCCGCCGCGACGCCTGACCTTCCGGGATCACGCCCGGCTGGAGTCGCCGAAGCGGAAGCGCCGGTGCATCCGCTCGCGCCAGGGCAGTTCCGGGGCCACCAGTTCGTCCGGCGGGGCCTGGGCCAGCGGGCCCGGGAGCGGCATCGCGGAAGCCTCCGCCTCGGTGGCCCGGACCTGGGCGCCCAGGGCGGCCAGCCGCACCGGGGCGAGCCGCTCGCGAACCGCCGGGAACACCCGCGCCTCCTCCCGGCCGAAGTGCCCGGTCGCCGCCTCGACCAGCCGGGCCACCAACCGGTCGAACTCGGCCGAGCCCGGCGCCGCCCCGCGCAGCTCCCGGACCAGGGCCCGCAGTGCGGCGTGCGACTGCAGACCGTGGTCCACCGCGTCGTCCCCCGGCGGGTGGCCCGGCCGGGCGAGCGGGTACAGGTGCTCCTCCTCGGCCGTCAGGTGCCGCACCAGGGCGTCGGCGGTGACCGCCGCCAGCCGGCAGCGCCGGGGGCCGCCCAGCGGCAGCCCCGCGAGTTCGCTGAAACGCACCCGCAGCACCTCGTGATCGGTCGTCAGCTGCTCCAGCAGGTCGGGTTCGCGACGGGTGGCCATCTCCACGCGCCTCCTCGGCGCGCGCCTGCCCACCGGCGGGGTGCGGAAACACCGGCGGGGTGCGGGAGCCCGGGCGGGGTGCGGGAGCCCGGGCGCGGCCGAGGGGCGGGGCCCGGGTAGCCGTCCCGGGCCCC
>NZ_JBSGET010000065.1:0-43288 GCF_053603035.1 Kitasatospora sp. NPDC004272
CCGCCGCCCGTCCGCCCGCCCGTCGGCCCGCCGACCGCCCCGCCGACCGCCCCGCGGGCCGCGACCCGCCGGGGGCCGCGCTGACGGGCCGCCAGTAGGCCACGCTGCGTGGCGACTTCACGCCACAGCGAGAAGTCGCCAGGTCCAATGGTCGAAGCGGGGCCGGGGATGGGGCAGTCTGGTGTTCAGCGCGGAACACGTACCGGCTCCGCGCACCAGCGACAGATCGGCGGGCTCGACCAGCGTCGTTCGATCCCACGGGCCCCCGGAGCGTTACCCCGCTCCGGGGGCTCTCGCCGTGCCCGCGGGCCGTGTGCGGTATGCCACACGGGGGTGCTTCATGGCATGAACTTTGCCCGCGCTAGCGTTGTCCCCCGTTGCAGCTGCTCCCCCCGGGCGTGCTGGAGGGAGAGACACCGTGGATCCGAATGCCGTCATCGGGCCGGCCTGGTACTGCGCGCTGGCACTGGCCGCGGTCCTCGGCGACGCCTTCCTGCCCTTCCTGCCCAGCGGGACGCTGGTGATCCTGGCCGTGCTGAAGACCGGGCAGGTCGGCGGCTCGCCGCTGCTGCTCGCCGCCGGGGTCGCCGTCGCCTCCTTCCTGGGCGACCTGCTGCTGCTCAACCTGGCCCGGCGCGGCGCGCCCGCCGTGCACCGCCGACTGGCCCGCCGCCCCCGGCTGGCCGAGAGCGTCGAGCGGGTGCAGCGGGCCCTGACCGGCCGCCACACCAGCCGGGCCGCCGCCGCGATCGTGATCATCGCCCGCTTCGTCCCGGCCGGACGGACGGTGCTGGACCTGGCGGTCGGCCACTCCACCCACCACCGGCCGTGGACCTTCCTGCGCTGGTCGGCGGTGGCCGCCGTGGTGTGGGCGGCCTACATCGTCTCCCTGGGCTGGCTCAACCAGCACTGGTTCGACACCGCCTGGCTGAGCCTGGCCATCTCCTGCCTGGCCGCCACCGCGATCAGCTCCGCCGTGGTGCAGCTGGTCCGGCGCCGCCGCCGGCTGGCCGTGCTGGTCGAGGGCGACTGACCGGGGGCCACCTCCGCGACCTCGGCGTTCTCTGTCTCAGGACGGCAACAAGACCCCCGCCCCGGGAGCCGACCGAAGCTTTACCGCGTGATGACCGGTTGAGGGCGGACGGCGTTGGACCGGCCCCCTCGGGCGTGCCATCCTTGCGATGGCGATACCGTCAAATTGTCCGATTTTGCCAGAAGTTGACCTCCGGGACCGCGCGTCGGCACCCGGAGTTCCTTCTGTATCGCGCCCACCGTGGCAGGGGAGACCATGAGCACCATCTCGCGCAGGACAGTGCTGACCGCCACCGCGGCGACGGCGGCCCTCGGCGCCGTCGCGGCCTGTTCCAGCGGGGGCGGCTCCGCGAACCGCCCCGGCTCGGACGCCAGGTCGGCCGGCGGCTCCGGTTCGCCGCAGCCCCCGGTGAAGGCGACCCCGCTCGGCGACGGCTCCACCGCCGACACCGGGACCCAGCCGCACCAGCCCGCCGTCGAGAAGCTCAAGCCCGGCGAGGCGCCGCCCCAGTTCGTGGTCTTCTCCTGGGACGGCGCCGGCGCCACCGACGACGGCCAGTTCAGCCGCTTCCTCAAGCTCGCCGACGAGCACAGGGCGAGCATGACCTTCTTCCTCTCCGGCATCTACACCCTGCCGAAGGAGAAGTCCTCCCTCTACCACCCGCCGCAGCACCCGGCCGGCGCCTCGGACATCCCCTTCCTGTCCGACAACGCCGTCCGCAACACCATCAAGCTGATCAGCCAGGCGTGGCTCTCCGGCCACGAGATCGGCACCCACTTCAACGGGCACTTCTGCTCCACCCGCTCCGACCACAACGGCGTCAACAAGTGGAGCCCGGAGGACTGGGAGAGCGAGATCCAGCAGGCGGTCTCCTTCGTCACCGAGTGGCGCACGAACACCGGCTTCACCGACGTCGACCCGCTGCCCTTCGACTACAAGAAGGAACTGATCGGCGGCCGCACCCCCTGCCTGGAGGGCCAGAAGGCCCTGCTGCCGACCGCCGCGAAGCTCGGCTGGAAGTACGACGCCAGCTCCCCCGGCGGCCTGCAGATCTGGCCGCAGAAGGTCCAGGACGGCAAGATCTGGGACTTCCCGCTCCAGGGCATCCCCTTCCCCGGCCACAGCTTCCAGGTCCTGTCGATGGACTACAACATCCTCGCCAACCAGTCCGGCGGCTCCACCAAGGGCGACCCCGGCAAGTACGGCCAGTGGCGCGACCAGGCCCGCGACGCGTACCTGGCCGGCTTCAACCGCGCCTACACCACCAACCGGGCCCCGTTCTTCGTCGGCAACCACTTCGAGCAGTGGAACGGCGGCATCTACATGGACGCCGTCGAGGAGACCCTCAAGCAGATCGCCGACAAGCCCGACGTCCGCCTGGTCTCCTTCAAGCAGCTGGTCGACTGGCTGGAGGCCCAGGACCAGTCCACCCTCCGCAAGCTCCGCACCCTCAACGTCGGCCAGGCCCCGAAGGACGGCTGGCAGGCGTTCCTGGGCGCGTAGCGGAGCGCACCGCCGAGGACGGCGCCCCCGAGCGCGTCGACGGGCCGACCCGGCCCGCCGACGGCGTCACCCTGGCCGGCGTGCGCGCCGCCACCGGGCCGCCGGTCCTGGCCTGACGGCACCGGCCCCGAACGGGCCCGAGGGGCCCGGCCGTTCGACGGCCGGGCCCCTCGGCGCGTGGCGCTCAGCCCTTGGTGTTCGGGATCTGCCAGTCGATCGGCTTCTGGCCGAAGCCCTCCAGCGCCGCGTTGATCTGCGAGAACGGCTTGCTGCCGAGGAACAGCTTCGCGGACAGCGGCGAAGGGTGCGCGCCCTGCACCACCACGTGCCGCTCGGTGTCGATCAGCGGCAGCTTCTTCTTCGCGTAGCCGCCCCACAGCACGAACACGCAGGGCTCCTCGCGGGCGCTGACCGCCTTGATCACCGCGTCGGTGAACTTCTCCCAGCCCTTGTTCTTGTGCGAGTTGGCCTCGTGCGCGCGCACCGTGAGCACCGCGTTGAGCAGCAGCACGCCCTGCTCGGCCCACGGCATCAGGTACCCGTTGTCGGGCACGGTCAGGCCGAGGTCGGTGCCGAGCTCCTTGTAGATGTTGCGCAGCGACGGCGGGGTCTTCACGCCCGGCAGCACCGAGAAGCTCATGCCGTGCGCCTGGCCGTTGTCGTGGTACGGGTCCTGGCCGAGGATCAGGACCTTGACGTCCTCGTACGGCGTGGCCTCCAGCGCGGAGAACTCCTGCCCGGCGGGCGGGAACACCTCGTGCTCGGCGCGCTCGGCGGCCAGGAACTCCGTCAGCTGCGCGTAGTAGGGCTTGCCGGTCTCCTCGGCGAGCACCGCCCGCCAGGACTCGGGCAGTTCCGGCGCGCCGCCCGTGGACGTCTCGGCCAGCTCCGTCACGTTGTACCTCCCACCGGCCGCGCCGCACGGCGGCCGCTCTCGCTCGTCCCGTTGCGCGGGCCCGTCCCGGACCCGCCGCGGTGAACGCTACACAGTCGGGCCGACAGCCCGCCCGGCCCGCCGGCGGCGGGGGCGCGGATCACCCCTGCCGGGCGTCCTGCCGGGCCGCTATCTTTGGGCGGGGCCGGAGCGGACCCCGGGGGAGCGGACGTCCGCGGCCCACGGGGAGGGGGAACGGCGGTGCTCGGAGCGTCCACGGACGGGAGCGGTGGCGGCAGCGCGGCCGCGGCCGCCGTCAGGGGGCGCTCTCCCGGCGGCAGTTGACGCCCGGCCGGGCCGGGGCTGCGGCCGGTCGACCCGGACGCGATCGAGTGACGGTCCGTTCGAAGGCCCGCCGCGGGGCGGCTGCTCCCCGGTCGGGCCGCACCGCGTGCCGGGAAGGCCCTGGTGGACGCGACACGAGCACGGAGGAGAGCGCGATGCGGCGATTGGGCAGGGCCGGGCGGGGGCGGCGACTCGCCGTCGCGGCGGCGGTCGGCGCCGTCCTGTGGGGCTGGGCGGCGGGGCCCGCGGCGGCGGAGAGCTCGATCCGCGCGCAGGAGTGGTTCCTGGACGCCATGCAGGCCGAGGAGATCTGGAAGACCAGCACCGGCCAGGGCATCGTCGTGGGCCTGGTCGACAGCGGGGTGCAGGCCGACGCCCCCGACCTGGCCGGCCAGTTGCTGCCCGGCACCGACCTGAGCGGGCTGCCCGGCGGCGTGCTGTCCGACCCGATCGGCCACGGCACCCACACCGCCAGCGACATCGCCGGCACCGGCAAGGGCCTGAACGGCAAGGGGGCCTACGGCCTGGCGCCCGGGGTCAAGATCCTCCCGGTCAAGAACACCACCTCCGACATGAACCCCGCGATGACCCAGGACCAGTACGTGGACCAGCTGTCCCGGGGCATCGTCTACGCGGCCGACAACGGCGCCAGGATCGTCAACGTCTCGCAGGGCACCAACGTGCTCACCCCCGCCAACCGCAGCCAGCTCCAGGCGGCCGTCAACCACGCCATCGAGCGCGGCGCCCTGGTGGTCGCCTCGGTCGGCAACGAGGGCAAGCAGGGCAACGCCCTGGTTTACCCGGCCGCCCTGCCCGGCGTCGTCGGCGTGTCCGGCAGCGACCGGGACGGGAAGTTCTGGGAGGAGTCGCAGCACGGCCAGCAGGTGGTGCTGGCCGCCCCGGCCACCGACATCTACGGCGCGTGCACCGGCCCGTCCGGGTACTGCAAGGGCAACGGCACCTCCGACTCCACCGCGCTGGTCTCCGCCTCCGCCGCGCTGCTCTGGTCGGCGCACCCCGACTGGACGGCCCACCAGGTGCTGCGGGTGCTGATCAACACCGCCAGCGACCCGCAGCACCGCAACGAGTTCCTCGGCTACGGCGTGGTCCGGCCCCAGGTCGCGCTGACCGCCCCCGGCGACCCCGGCCCGGCGGACGTCAACCCGCTGCCCACGGTGGCCTCCTCGCCGTCCGCCTCCCCCGGCGCGGACGCCCAGAGCCCCGGCGGTGCGGCGAGCGCCTCGCCCGGCGCGGCCCCCGAGCCGTCGGCCGCGCCGCAGAAGTCCTCGTCCGGCTCGGGGAGCCTGCCACTGGTCATCGGCGGCGTGGTGGCGGTCCTCCTGGTGCTGGCGGTGGTGGTGGTCCTGCTGGTCCGCCGCGGGCGCCGCTCCGACGCCGAACCGCTGCTGCCGGACGGCCCGCAGCCGTACGGCGCGCCGCAGCCCCCGTACGGGACGCAGCCGCCGCCGTACGGAACCCCCCGGCCGCCGTACGGCACCCAGCCCGGGTACGGCGCACCGCAGCCGCAGCCGTACGCCGCCCCGACCGCGCCGACCGCCCCCGCCGCGCCGTACGCCCCGCTGCCGCAGCAACAGCAGCCCCCGCAGCAACCGCCCGCCCCCCACGGGCAGCCCCCGCAGCAACCGCCCGCCCCCCACGGGCAGCCCCCGCAGCAGCCGCCCGCGCCCTACGGGCAGCCGCCGCAGCCGCCGCAGCAGCCGCCGGGCGGGGGCCCGTACGGGGGCTGACGGCGGGGCCGGTCCGGACGGCGGGCGGCCCGGGGTGTCCCGGGCCGCCCACCGTCGGCGTCCGGGCGGGCGGCGGGCGGTCACCGGCGCCGGACGCCCCTGTGTCCGTCCGGCCCGGACGACTAGGCTGACGGCGTTGGGGCAGCCTGTGGCGCCCGACCGGCCAGTGGTGTCCGGTCGGAGCGATCACGAAGATCGTTCGACCTGTGCAAGACCAAGGAGACACCCACGTGGCAGACCGCAAGCCCATCGAGACCTGGCTGACCGACATGGACGGAGTCCTCATCCACGAGGGCGTGCCGATCCCCGGGGCCGATGCCTTCATCAAGCGGCTGCGTGAGTCCGGGAAGCCCTTCCTCGTGCTCACCAACAACTCGATCTACACCCAGCGCGACCTGCACGCCCGCCTGGCCCGGATGGGCCTGGACGTGCCCGCCGAGCACATCTGGACCTCCGCGCTGGCCACCGCGAAGTTCCTCGACGACCAGCGCCCGGGCGGCACCGCGTACGTGATCGGCGAGGCCGGCCTGACCACCGCGCTGCACGACGTCGGCTACGTGCTGACCGACACCGCCCCGGACTTCGTCGTGCTGGGCGAGACCCGGACGTACTCCTTCGAGGCGATGACCAAGGCCGTCCGCCTGATCAACGACGGCGCCCGGTTCATCGCCACCAACCCGGACGAGACCGGCCCGTCCGCCGAGGGCGCGCTGCCCGCGACCGGCGCGGTGGCCGCGCTGATCACCAAGGCGACCGGCGTGGAGCCGTACTTCGTCGGCAAGCCGAACCCGCTGATGATGCGCGCGGGCCTGAACGCGATCGGCGCGCACTCGGAGAACAGCGCGATGATCGGCGACCGGATGGACACCGACATCGTCTCCGGCATGGAGGCCGGCATGTCGACCTTCCTGGTGCTGACCGGCCTGACCCAGGCGGCCGAGGTCGACCGCTTCCCGTACCGGCCGACCCAGGTGGTCAACTCGATCGCCGACCTGGTCGAACTGGTCTGACCCCGCTCCCCGCAGGGCCCCCGGCGCGCCGCGCCGGGGGCCCTCGCCGTGCCGGGCCGCGGGCGCCGGCGCCGCCCCGTCCGCGAACCGGGCGTGACCGCCCGGCCCCGGACCGTCGCCCCCGGTCCGGGGCTCCTCAACACGGCCTTAAGCCGCCCGTAACTACCCTGACGTACCGTCAGATCGGCCGCTCCGAGTGGCTAGCGTCCCGGACACACCCTCTCTCCGCACGACGCAAGGGAGCCCTCGATGGCCTCCGTCCGCCGCACCGCCCTGCCCCTGCTGGCCGCCGCCGCCCTGCTCGGCGGCCCGGCCGCGCTGCCCGCCGCCGCCGACGCCCCGCCCCCGGCCCCGGCCCCGGCCGGATCGCCCACCGCCCCGCCCGCGCCCGCGCCGTCCTCCTCCGAGCTGGCCAGGACCGGCGGCGACGCGACCACCGACGGCGTGCTGCTGTCGCTGGGCTCGGTGCTGCTGCTGGGCGGCGCGGCCTGCGCGGTGCTGCGCCGGCACCGCCCCGGGGACGACGGCTGACCGGCCGGGGCTCGCGGACCGGGTGGCCTCCGTCGCTCCGGCGGACCGGGGTGGTTGAGTTGAGGGCATGAGCAGCACGCCCTCCGCCCCGTTCCGCGTCGGCCTGATCGGCTACGGCCTGGCAGGTTCCGCCTTCCACGCCCCGCTGATCGCCACCACCCCCGGACTCCAACTGGACGCGGTGGTCACCGCCAACCCCGACCGCCGCGCCCAGTTGCACCGCGACCACCCCGGCGCCCGCGCCCTCGACACCCCCGAGCAGCTGTTCGAGGACGCCGACCGGTTCGACCTGGTGGTGATCGCCTCCCCCAACCGCACCCACGTCCCGCTCGCCCGCACCGCCCTGCTGGCGGGCCTGTCCACCGTGGTCGACAAGCCGCTCGCCGCGACCAGCGCCGAGGCCCGCGACCTGTGCGAGTTCGCCGAGAAGTCCGGCCTGCTGCTGTCGGTGTTCCAGAACCGCCGCTGGGACGGCGACTTCCTGACCGCCCGCCGGCTGATCGAGGAGGGCCGGCTCGGCCGGGTGCACCGCTTCGAGTCCCGCTTCGAGCGCTTCCGCCCGAAGCCGAAGCCGGGCTGGCGCGAGCTCGCCGACCCGGCCGAGGTCGGCGGCACCCTGTACGACCTCGGCAGCCACCTGGTCGACCAGGCGCTCACCCTGTTCGGCCCGGTCGAGACGGTGTACGCGGAGATCGACGTGCGCCGCGACGGCGCGGTGGTCGACGACGACGCCTTCCTCGCCCTCACCCACACCGGCGGCGTCCGCTCCCAGCTGTGGACCAGCGCCCTGGCCCCGCTCGCCGGGCCCCGCCTGCGCGTCCTCGGCGACAGCGCCGGCTACGTCAAGTTCGGCATGGACCCGCAGGAGGCCGACCTGCGGGCCGGCCGCCGCCCGGGCGGCCCGGAGAGCCACTGGGGCGACGACGACCCGGCCGCGTACGGCCTGCTCGGCAGCGACGGCGACGCCGAACCGGTCACCACCGACCCCGGCGACTACCCCGCCTACTACGCGGGCATCGCCGCCTCGCTGGCCGACCGCACCCCGCCCCCGGTCGACCCGCGCGACGCCGTCGCCACCCTGGCCGTCCTGGAGGCCGCCCGCGCCTCCGCCGCGACGGCCTCCGTGATCCGCCTCCCCTGAAACCCGCCGACGGCGGGGCCGGACGCCGGTAACCACCGCCTCCTGCCCCGCCGTTGGCACACTCCCGGTTCGGGCACCGCGAACCGCCCTTGTCGACACCGGCGTTGACGCACCGCTCGCCCCGGGCACCGGTGAACACCCGCCGCAGCACAGCCGTTGGCACACCGTCCGGCCCCGACACCGAGAACACCCCTTGCCCACAGCCCCGTTGGCGTCCCACTCACCCCAGGCACCGGTAACCACCCGGCCCCGCACCAACATTGACACGCCCCGCCCCGGAAGCCGCGAACCACCGCCTCCCGGCCCGCCGTTGCCGCACCTCCCGACCCGCGCCCCGGGAACCATCCGGCCCCGTCCGGCCGTTGTCGTACCGCCGGATCCGAACACCCCGCCCCGAGGAGGCCCGCCCCGTGCCCGTCGCGCCGCTCCTCCTCGCGCTGTTCCAGGTCCTCACCGGCGACCTGCTGACCGGCCCGGGTGCGCTGACCACGGCCGCGCTGCTGCTGTTCGCCGCCGCCGTCGCCGGCACGCTCACCGCGGCCCGCCGTTCCGGCGCCCGCACCCCCGCGGCCGTCCACGCGGGCGTCCTGCGCCGCCGCGCCTACCGGACCGCCTACCTGCGTCCGCGTGACCCGGACGCCGCGGGCCGCGCCCGCCCCCGCGCCCCGGGACGGCTGCCCGCGGCCGCCTGAGGGGCCCGTCCGCCTCCGCAGTCCCGCGAACCTCCCCGACCCCGCCGGAACCGGGAGCCCCGTGCTCCCCGGACCGGGGCCGGGAGTCCGCCGCTCCCGCCGTCCCCGTCGGGGGCGCGGGGAACTGCGCGAGCCACCGTCCGCCGTCCCCGCCCCACCGGGCCGGGACGCCCCCTCCGCGCGTCCGCCCTCCGAGCACCGTCGCCCTGCCCCGCCGACTCCCGGAGAGCCCGCCGTGTCCGTCCTGAGCGTCCTCGACCCCGCCGTCCGCCTCGCCCACGCCGCCGTCGCGGCCCTCGCCACCGCCGTGCCCACCGCGGTGGCGATCGTCCTGTTCACCCTGGCCGTCCGCGCGGCCCTGCACCCGCTGGCCCGTTCCGCGGCCCGGGCCGAACGGGCCCGGGCCCGGATCGCGCCGCAGGTCGCGCGGCTGCGCGAGCGGCACGCGAAGGACCCGGCCCGGCTGAACCGCGAACTGCTGGCGCTGCAGCGCGCCGCGGGCACCGGCCCGTTCGCCGGGCTGCTGCCCGCGCTGCTGCAGGCGCCGTTCTTCTCGGTGATGTACCGCCTGTTCACCACCGCCCCGGGCCACCTGCTGGACGCGACCCTCGCGGGCGTCCCGCTCGCCACCCACCCCGCGGCGGCCCGCACCCCGGCGCAGTTCGCGGTGTTCGCCGTCCTGGAGGCGGCGCTGCTCGCGCTGGCCTGGTTCAACGTCCGCCGCGCGCAGGGCGCGGGCACGCCCGCCGCCGGCACGCCCGCCGCCGGGCCGCTGCGCTGGCTGGCCTTCGGCACCCCGCTGTTCGCCCTGCTGCTGCCGCTGGCCGGGCAGCTGTACCTGCTGGCCTCCACGGCCTGGACGGCGGCCGAGCGGTGGTACCTGCACCGCCCGGCCGCCGCCGCGGCCGGTGCTCAGGCGGTGGGCCGCCAGGCCGCCAGGTGAGCGTCGATCTCGCCGGTCAGCCGGCGCTTGCCCGCCGCGTCCAGGAAGGACGCCTCGACGGCGTTCCGGGCCAGCGCCGCCACCCCGGCCTCGTCCAGGCCGAGCAGCTTCGCGGCGACCGCGTACTCGGTGTTCAGGTCGGTGCCGAACATCGGCGGGTCGTCGCTGTTGATGGTGACCAGCAGGCCGGCGTCGACCATCTGCCGGAGGGGGTGGTCCTCGATCCGCTCGACCACCCGGGTCGCCAGGTTGGAGGTCGGGCAGACCTCCAGCGGGATCCGGTGCTCGCCGAGGTGGTCGACCAGGGCCGGGTCCTTGACCGACTGGGTGCCGTGGCCGATCCGCTCCGCGCCGAGCACCCGGATCGCGTCCCACACCGTCTCGGGGCCGGTCGACTCGCCCGCGTGCGGCACGCTGTGCAGTCCGGCCGCCCGGGCCCGGTCGAAGTACGGCTTGAACTGCGGGCGCGGCACCCCGATCTCGGGGCCGCCGAGCCCGAACGAGACCAGCCCCTCGGGGGCCAGGTCCAGGGCCAGCCGGGCGGTCTCCTCGGCGGAGGCCAGCCCGGCCTCGCCGGGGATGTCGAAGCACCAGCGCAGCACGATGCCGAGGTCCTTCTCGGCGGACAGCCGGGCGTCCTCGATCGCCTCCATGAAGGCGACGTCGGGGATGCCCCGGCTGACCGACGAGTACGGGGTGACGGTCAGCTCGGCGTACCGGATGTTCTGCCGGGCCATGTCCTGCGCGACGCCGTAGGTCAGCGCGCGGACGTCCTCGGCGTCCCGGATCAGGTCGACGACGCTCAGGTACACCTCGATGAAGTGCGCGAAGTCGGTGAAGGTGAAGTACTCGGCGAGCGCCTGCGGGTCCACCGGGACCCTGCTGCGACCGGCGTGCCGCGCCGCCAGCTCGGCCACCACCCGCGGCGAGGCCGACCCCACGTGGTGCACGTGCAGCTCCGCCTTCGGCAATCCGGCGATGAACGCCTCGATCCCCTGGACACCCTCGACCACGGCACGCTCCCGTCTACTTCACCCGGACCCGGACAGACCTCGCATGCTAACCCGCGCGCCCGGCCCGGCCCGTCACCAGCGGGTGGCCATCGTCGCCAGCGCCGACTTGGCGTCGTCCTTGGCCATCTGCGGGTTCCAGGTCGGGTCGCCGGCCACGAACACCGTGATCTCGACGGTGCCCTTGCGCGCCAGGTAGTAGGTGTACGGCGCGGGGGCGTAGGAGCCCTGGTCGTCGGGGGCGAAGGTGACCTTGCCCTCCTCGGCGTAGACCTCCTCGGCGCCCGGCACGGCGGGTGCCTGGACGGCGTGCACGCCGGTGAACTTGCTGCCGTCGTCGGTGCTGTAGGTCGGGCAGCGCTGGGAGTCCGTCCTGGCGGTCTGGATGTCCTTGTGCGCGGTGGCCACGGTGGCGTACTGGCCCGCGCTGGTGCTCAGGAACATCGAGTGGCTCTCGTGGTCCTCGCGCAGGTAGCGCTGCACGTAGGCGGTCAGTCCGTCGATGGTGCCGTCCTTCTTGGCGAAGCAGGAACCGTCCATCGGGTAGTCGTCCAGGTCGGTGCTGTCGTCCCCGTTGCTGACGTAGCCGGCGCCCGCGTCCTCCGGGTTCAGCACCAGCTTGCTCAGCTTGGCCTGCGCCGCCTTGTCCCCGCCCGCCGCGGCACCGCCCGCCGCGGGGCTGGACTTGCTGCCCCGCTCCGGGTCCTTGGGCTTGGCCTTCCCGGTCGGGCTGGCGTGGGCGGTCGGGCTCGCCGCCGTGCTGTGCGGCGCGGACGCGCCGGAGAGCCCCGGGTCGGACGAGGCCCCGTCGTCGTTGCAGGCCGTCAGCACCAGCGCGGCCGCCCCCAGTGCCGCGATCCGCAGAGCGGTCTTTCGCGCACGCACCGTCATGTCCGTCAACTCCCCCGTGGAAAACAGGCGTTCGACCCCCCTGGCCACGCCGATCGGTCGCCCACCCTAGTCCAGGCGGCCGGGCGCACCCGCACCAGGACGAATCACCCCGGACCGGCTCCCGTCGCCCGTCCTGACGGCCCGTCACGACCGTGCGCCGCCGCCGGGACCCGCAGGTCAGCGCCGTGCCGGCGCTCCCGCCCGGGCCCGGCGGACGGACCCGGCGGGCGGGCGCCAGTTTTTACCCGGAATTTGCCGCCGGGAGGGGGACGCCGGGCCGGGCCCGGGGTCCGGTCAGCCGCCCAGGGCCGTGCTGACGGTGTGGATGAGCAGGCCCGCCAGCGCGCCCACCACCGTGCCGTTGATCCGGATGAACTGCAGGTCGCGGCCGACGTTGGCCTCGATCTTGCGGGAGGCGTCGGCGGCGTCCCAGCCCGCCACGGTCTCGGAGATCAGCGAGGTGATCTCCTCCCGGTAGGTGGAGACCACGTACTCGGCGGCGTCCAGCAGCCAGCCGTCGGTCTTCGCCTGGAGCTTCGCGTCGGTGGCCAGCCGCCGGCCGAGGGCGCGCAGCCCCTCGGTGAGGCGGCGGCGCAGTTCGCTGTCCTCGTCCTCGGCGGCGTTGAGCACCAGGGCGCGGACGGCCGCCCAGGAGGAGGCGATCAGGTCCTGCACCTCGGGACGGGCCAGCAGGTCGGCCTTGGCCCGCTCGACCCGGTCGATGGTGGCGGGGTCGTGCTGGAGTTCCCGGGCGAAGTCGGCGAGGAAGTTGTCGAGGGCGCCGCGGGCCGGGTGGACCGGGTCGTCGCGGACGTCGGTGACGAAGCGCAGCAGTTCCTTGTAGACGCGTTCGCCGACCTGCTGGTCGAGGAACTTGGGCGTCCAGCCGGGGGTCTTGGCGGTGACCCGGGCGACCACCTCGCCGTGGTGCTCGACCAGCCAGTCGTGGCCGCGCACCGCGACCAGGTCGACCAGGCCCTTGTGCCCGCCGTCCGCGACGATCTTGCCGAGCAGCCGTCCGGCGGGTTCGGCGACCGAGGTGGCGGCGGCCCGCCGGGTGACCGCCTCGGCGACCACGGCCTGCACGTCCTCGTCGCGGAGCACCGCGAGCAGGCCGCGCAGCGCGGCGGCGGCCTCCCGGGTGACGCGTTCGGCGCTGCCGGGCGCGGAGAGCCACTCGCCGAGCCGCCGGGCCACCCCGATCCGGCCGAGCCGGGCCCGGACCACCGGGGCGGACAGGAAGTTGTCGCCGACGAAGTCGCCGAGCGAGCGGCCGAAGGCGTCCTTCTTGGTCGGGATGATCGCGGTGTGCGGGATCGGCAGCCCGAACGGGCGGCGGAACAGCGCGGTGACGGCGAACCAGTCGGCGAGCGCGCCGACCATGCCGGCCTCGGCGGCGGCCGCGACGTACCCGGCCCAGGCGCCCGCGCCGGACGCCTGAGCCCAGGTGGCGAGGGCGAACACCAGCGTGGCCAGGGCGAGCAGCCCGGTCGCCACGCTCTTCATCTTCCGCACACCGCGCCGCTTCTCCTCGTCGGCGGCGGTGAAGCTGACTCCTGGGGCCGTCTGGTCCGTGCTCACCCCGTCAGCCTGGCACACCGGGCGGGCGAAACGGCCGCCACCCCGCGAAATCCGCGGCCCCCCGTGCCTCAGCCGCCCCCGCCGAGCACGATCCGCCGCACGCCCTCCCAGCGGGCCGGGTCGGTGACCCGGCGCCCGTCGAGCAGCACCCGCACGCCCGGGAAGTCGGCCGCGCCGAGGTCCCGGTACTCGGGGTGGTCGGCCTGGACGACCAGCGCGGCGGCGGGCTTGCCCTGGTCGGGCGGCAGGCCGAGCGCGGCCAGTTCGTCCGGGGGGTAGAGCGGGTCGCTGACGCCGACCTCGGCCCCGGCCGCGCGCAGCGCCTCGACCAGCGGGAACACCCCGGAGTAGGCGGTCTCCTTGACCCCGCCCCGGTAGGCGGCGCCGAGCACCGTCACGGCGACGCCCTCCAGCGGGCCGAGCGCGCCCTCCAGCAGCCCGACCGCGTACGCCGGGACCCGCTCGTTGGCCTCGCGGGCGGCGCGCACCACGGTGGCGTCCGGGTCGTTCCACAGGTAGAGCCGGGGGTAGACCGGGATGCAGTGGCCGCCGACCGCGATGCCGGGGCGGTGCAGGTGGCTGTAGGGCTGGGAGTTGCAGGCGTCGATCACCTCGGCGAGGTCGACGCCGACCCGGTCCGCGTACCGGGCGAACTGGTTGACCAGCGCGATGTTGACGTCCCGGTAGGTGGTCTCGGCGAGCTTGGCGAACTCGGCGGCCTCCGCGCTCGACAGCTCCCACACGCCGTTGCCGCGCGGCAGGTCGGGGCGCGGGTCGAAGTCGAGCACCGCCCGGTAGAACTCGGCGCCGCGCCGGGTGGAGTCCCCGTCGATGCCGCCGACCAGCTTGGGGTAGCGCCGCAGGTCGGCGAAGACCCGCCCGGTGCGGACCCGTTCGGGGCTGAACACCAGCGCGAAGTCCCGTCCGGCGGCCAGCCCGGAGCCGGCCTCCAGCCGCCGGGCGAAGCGGCCGCGCACGGTGCCCACCGGCAGGGTGGTCTCGTAGCTGACCAGGGTGCCGGGGCGCAGTCCGGCGGCGACGGCGTCGGTGGCGGCGTCCAGCAGCCCGAAGTCCGGGGTGCCGTCGGGGCCGGTGACCAGCGGGACGACGATCACCACGGCGTCGGCCCCGGCGGTGGCGGCGGCGGTGTCGGTGGTGGCGCGCAGCCGTCCGGCGGCGACGGCCCCGGCGAGCCGCTCGGCGAGGTGGGCCTCGCGCGGGAAGGGCGGCCGTCCGGCGTTGACGGCGGCGACCGTGCCGGGGGCGATGTCGGCGCCGGTGACCAGGTGGCCCCGGCCGGCGTACTGGACGGCCAGCGGCAGGCCGATCTTGCCGAGGCCCACCACGCAGACGTCCAGCACGCGGACGTCCGGCCCGCGGACGTCCGACTCCCGGACGTCCGACTCCCGGACGTCCGGCTCCCGTTCGGGGCTCACCGGGCGGTCCCCTTCAGGGCGGCGGCCAGGCCGTGCCGCCGGGCCCGGCGCAGCGCGCGCTTGACGGCCCACCGGGCGCGGCGCAGCGGTGCGGGCACCAGGCGGCGCCAGCCGTCCGGGCCGGGGGCGCGGCCGGTCTCGAACAGGGCGTCGGGCAGGCCGAGCCGCCGGTCGCGGAACATCGGGTAGGCGGCGTAGAGCTTGGAGCCGCGGCGGACGGGGGCGGCCTCGCCGTGGTCCTGCTCCCAGGCGATCAGGTCGCACAGGGCGAGCAGTTCGCCGCGCCGGGCCAGCGCGAGCCGCAGCCGGGCGGGGACGGGCAGGGTGCGGAACACGGCGGGCGAGCAGTGCCGTTCGGTGAACCGGCCGATCTCCTGGACGATCCGCCGCTGCATGGCGGGCGGCTCGTCCAGGAAGGGTGCCTGGAGCAGTTGCGGGACGTCCCAGCTGAAGTAGCGGGCCCGGACGGCGTCCCGGGCGGGGCCGGGCAGGGTGGACCGGTCGAGCACCTCGTGGGCGGCGGTGAAGCCGCGCAGCCGGTCCATCGGCCCGGCCCGGTGGGTGACGTTGGAGCGGTCCCGGCGCAGCACCAGGTGGTAGTAGTCGTAGTCGGCGAGGACGGAGACCTTGCGGGCGTGCAGCAGCGCGCCGAGGGTGAACGGCTGGTCGGAGTGGATGACCAGGTCCTCGCGGCGGCGCAGGCCGTGGTTGGTGACCAGGTCGCGGCGGAACAGCTTGGTGTCGCCGAGCGCCCAGGCCAGCGCGGAGTCGGTGAAGCCGACCCGTTCGGCGGTCCGGTCGAAGATGCCCTGCGGGACGATCCGGCCGTGCTCGCCGACCTGCTTGGGGATCAGCACGTCGGAGTCCCAGCGGTCGGCGGCGTCGACCATCCGCTCCAGCGCCTCGGACCCGAGCCAGTCGTCGGCCCCGAGGTAGAGCAGGTAGCGGCCGCGGGCGAGTTCGGTGCCGCGGTTGGTGGGCTTGGCGGGGCCGCCGGACGCGGGCTGCCGCAGGGTGCGGAACAGCCCGGGGTGGGCGGCGGCGTAGCGGGCCAGCTCCTCGGTGCTGCCGTCGCTGGAGCCGTCGTCGACGGCGACCACTTCCATCCGCTGGCGCCCGATGCTCTGGCCCACCAGCGAGTCCAGGCAGGCGGTGAGGTAGGGCATGGTGTCGTGGACGGCGATCACCACGCTGACGTCCGGTACGTGCTCGGTCACGAGGTGTCAACTCCCGTACCGGCCGACTGGTCACTGTGCTGACTCGAACGAGTGAGGGCGGGCCGGCCGGGGCGGGTCAGGCCACCGGCGCGGCGGGGGCCGTGCCGCTGCCGGCGTAGATCCGGGCGATGACGTCCTCGATCGCGGGTTCGCGCACCGACAGGTCGACCAGCGGGTAGCGCTCGGCGACGGCGGCGACGATCGGGGCGGCGCTCCGCTTGGCCGGGAAGGCCAGCCACTGGCGCGGGCCCTCGGTGCGGGCGACCCGGACGCCGGGCAGGTCGATCGGCGGGTGCGCCTCGGCGAGGTCGACCACCAGGGTGCGTTCGCTGCCGCCGATCTCGTGCAGCCGCTCCAGCGGGCCGTCCAGGACGAGCCGGCCGTGGTCGATCACCATCACCCGGCCGCACAGCTGCTCGATGTCGGTGAGGTCGTGGGTGGTGAGCAGCACGGTGGTGCGCCGCTCCCGGTTGGTCTCGCGCAGGAACTCGCGGGCCTTCGCCTTGCTGACGGTGTCCAGCCCGATGGTGGGTTCGTCCAGGTACAGCACGCTGGGGTCGTGCAGCAGGGCGGCGGCCAGGTCGCCGCGCATCCGCTGGCCGAGCGAGAGCTGCCGCACGGGGGTGTCCAGCAGTTCGCCCAGGCCCAGGAGTTCGACGCACCGGTCGAGGTTGGCCCGGTAGCGGGCGTCGGGGATCCGGTAGATCCGCCGGGCCAGTTCGTAGCTGTCGCGCAGCGGCAGGTCCCACCACAGGGTGGTGCGCTGGCCGAACACCACGCCGATCCGGCGGGCGAGTTCGGCCCGCCGGGCGGCCGGGTCGACGCCGGCCACCCGCAGCCGGCCGCCGCTGGGCACCAGGATGCCGGTGAGCATCTTGACGGTGGTGGACTTCCCGGCGCCGTTGGGCCCGATGTAGCCGACGCACTCGCCCTCCTCGACGGCGAAGGTCAGCCCGTCGACGGCCCGCACCTCGCGCTTCCCGCGGCGCCAGCGGCCTTCCCTGGTGCGGACGGTGAAGCTCCGCCGGACGTCCTCGACCTCGATCACGGCCATGGTTCCCCTTCCCTCAGTTTCCGGTGGAGCGGTAGGCGCGCAGCCCGGTCCGCCAGGCGAGCCCGGCCGCCAGCACGCACAGCGCGGCGGCCAGCGGCGAGGCGAACCGGAAGGCGACGGGCAGCCCGAGCGGGTCGGGCCGGCCCAGGACGTGCAGCGCGGGCAGCCAGTTGACGAAGGCCAGCGGCACGCCGAAGACGGTGCCGGCGACGAGTTCCCTGGCGAACACGGTGGGCGGGTACTGCAGGACGGTGGCGCCGCCGTAGGTGACGGCGTTCTGCAGCTCGGCGGCCTCGCCCCACCAGAACTGCACGCAGGAGCAGCCGACGAACAGCGCGCAGAAGATGACGGTGCCGCACAGCAGCAGCACGGGCACCATCAGGACGCGGTCCCAGGTCCAGTGCACGTCCAGCGCGGTGAGCGACCAGCCGAGCACCGCGAAGGCCTGCAGCAGCCGGCCCAGGCGGCGCAGCGAGAAGCGTTCGGCGGCGAGTTGGGCCAGCGCGGGGGCGGGCCGGATCAGCATGGTGTCCAGGCTGCCGGAGCGCACCCGCTCCCCCAGCCCGCCGACCGAGCCGACCAGGACGTTGGCGGCGCCGAGCGCGACCGAGGAGGTGGCGTACAGGAACCCGGTCTCGGCGAGGGTCCAGCCGGCCAGCTGCCTGGTGTGGGCGAACATCAGCAGCAGCACCGCGAAGTCGAGGAAGGTGATCAGCGTGTTGGCGGCCAGCGAGAGCGCGAACGAGGCCCGGTAGGCCATCGTGGAGCGGATCCACATCCCGGTGATCAGCCACCAGGAGCGCACCGCCCAGCCCGCGCGCGCCGCCGCGCCCCGGACGGCTTCAGCCACCCTGGACCACCACCCGGCGCACCGCGAGCGCCTGCCCGACCCGGCCGAGGGCCAGCAGGGCGGCTCCCCAGGCGAGTTGGAACCCGTACAGGCCGAACAGGGCGGTGCCGGTGCGGCGTTGCAGCAGTACGTCGGAGGGCAGCTGCACCATGGCCGAGAACGGCAGCACCCGGGCCAGCTCGCCGAGCAGGCCGGGGAAGAGCGCCAGCGGGAGGAGCATCCCGGAGAAGAACATCGACACCACCGTCATCGCGGCCCGCACCCCCTCGGACTCGTGCAGCCAGAAGCCGGTCAGCGTGGCCAGGAAGCGCAGCCCGAAGCTGACCAGCACCGCCAGCGCCACCGCGAGCAGGAACTCGGCCCACACCAGCGGGTCGGCCGGGAGGGTCAGGTCGAACAGCGCCGCGCCCGCCAGCATCGGCAGCGCGCCCCGGGTCAGCAGCTGGTAGCCGGCCCGGCCCAGGTCGGTGGCCAGCCACCAGCCCTGGAAGTCCACCGGCCGGTACAGGTCGACCGCGATGTCCCCGCTGCGGAAGCGGGCCTGCAGCTCGTCCTGGAAGCCGCCGCCCCAGACCGCGACGGTCACCAGGAGCCCCTGGCTGATCCAGACGTACGTGACCGCCTGCGCGGCGTCGTACCCGCCGAGGCCGGGCCGGGCCCGCCACAGCGCGAGCATGGTGGACGCCAGGATCACCCCGAACACGGTGTTGGTGACCGTCCCGGCCACCGTCGCCGCCCGGTACGTCGAGTAGCGCCGGAACGCCCCCCGGGCCACCGGTAAGTAGACCGCTCCGCGCATACTTGTCTCCTTGTCGACAATCACCCGCACGTGGACGCGACCCACCAAGCTATGCCCGCCCCCCGCCCGCCCGCACCTGATTTCCGGCGGCGCCCGAGGCACGGCAGCGGGCGCACGCGGCACGAACGAGGGCGCCCGCGGCGTGCACCGGCCCGCCGCGGGCGCCCTCTCGTCGTTCCGTACCGCTGGTCGTCCTACAGGTACAGGCCCGTCGACCCCTCCAGGTCGCCGAAGCGCCCCGCCGCCACCGCGTGCAGGTCGCGCTCGCGCAGCAGCACGTAGGTGGCGCCGCGCACCTCGACCTCCAGCTTGTCCTCCGGGTCGTACAGCACCCGGTCGCCGGGTTCGACGGACCGGACGCTCTGGCCGACGGCCACCGCCTCGGCCCACGCGCAGCGCCGCGACAGCTCGGCGGTGGCCGGGATCAGGATGCCGCCGGTGGAGCGCCGCTCGCCCTCGCCGGTCTCGGTCCGCACCAGCACCCGGTCGTGCAGCATCCGGATCGGCAGCTTCTCGCCGAGCCGGTCGTGCCGCCCGTGCCGGTCGTCCTCGGGGCCGGCGGCCGTGTTCTGGGTGTCGTTCTCGCTCACGCCCCGACCGTACCGGACCGGGGAACGGCCGCGGGGCCCCGGGCACCTGCCCGGGGCCCCGCCGCGAGGTGCCGTCAGCCCTTGCGCCGCCGCCGGGCCGAGGCGATCAGCAGCACCACGCCGACGCCGACCAGCGCGGCCGGCACCACCCGCTCGGCGCGCGGCCGCCCCTCCTCGTCCACGAACTTCGACCGGACCTGCTCGACGGCCCCGCTCGCGGCGACGTACGCCCGCCCGGCCTTCTGCTCGACCGCGGCCCGGACCTTGGCCTTGGTCTGCGCGGCGACGGTGGCCGGGTGGACGCGCATGGCGAGTTCGTCGAGGGTCGCGGCGAGCCGGTCCCTGCTCCCGGCGATGTCCGCCTCGATCTGGGCGGTCGTCCGCGGTGCCGACGTGTCCTTGCTCGATGCCACTGGGGCCACCCCATCTCTGTTACCGCTAGGTACTGCTTCTCCTCGGACAGTCTGTCAGCTCGCCGCCGCACGCGCGCAGCGCCACCCACCAACGGGAGTAGGTTGAACCAGCAGCACGACCACCCGTCCACTCCCGAGGAGAGCCCCGATCGTGAGCGAGCGCCTGCAGCCCGGCGACACCGCCCCCGCCTTCACCCTGCCCGACGCCGACGGCAAGGAGGTGTCGCTGGCCGACCACCTCGGCCGCAGGGTGATCGTCTACTTCTACCCGGCGGCGCTCACCCCGGGCTGCACGAAGCAGGCGTGCGACTTCACCGACAACCTGGAGGTGTTCGCGGGCGCCGGGTACGACGTGATCGGCATCTCGCCGGACAAGCCGGAGAAGCTCGGGAAGTTCCGCGAGGCCGAGGACCTGAAGGTGACCCTGCTGTCCGACCCGGAGCACCGGGTGCTGGAGGCGTACGGCGCGTACGGCGAGAAGGTCAACTACGGCCGCACCTACCAGGGCGTGATCCGCTCGACGATCGTGGTGGACGAGCGGGGTGAGGTGGAGCGGGCGCTCTACAACGTCCGGGCCACCGGCCACGTCGCCAAGCTGCTGAAGGACCTGAAGGTCGGCCAGTAGCCCGGCGGGTGCGAAAAGGAGCGGTGGCGGCCGACCCCCCGACCGGGTCGACCGCCACCGCCGTTCATGGGCTCGGGATCAGCCTCAGCAGGCCCCGAGGTCCGTCCAGACGCCCCAGGCGCCGCTCAGCGAGGGGTCCTCGCCGGTGGTCCACCACTTGTTCTGGTAGTAGTGGCCCTTCCACGACACCTTGGTGGTGGTGGCGTAGGCGGTGCCCGCGACCCAGCTCGGGGCGCCCGAGCAGGTGCCGGCGGTGACCGACGCGGACGGCGAGGCCGACTGCGAGGCGGAGGCCGAGGCCGACGGGGACGCCGACTGCGAGGCGGAGGCGCTGGCCGACGCGGACGGCGAGGCCGACTGCGAGGCGGACGCGGAGGCGCTGGCCGACGGCGAGGCGGTGGCCGCGGTGGTGCCGCGGGTGAAGTCGCCCTTGATGCCGTACAGGGTGCCGCCGACGTTCACGGTCCAGTTGGACGGGGTGGAGACCGGCAGGTAGTAGACGAAGGCGACGTCCACCGAGGCGCCGGGCGCCAGCGTCTGCCAGGTGGGCAGCTTCAGCGAGACGCGGTTGTAGGTGCCCTTCAGGCCGCCGACGTTGCTGCCGGTGTGGTCGGCCCGGATGACCTTGGAGCCGAAGCCGGACTGGTCGGCGGCGTTGCCGGGCGCGGAGACCGAGTAGTCGAACTGGAACTCGGTGCCGCCCGGCAGGGTGGTGGTCGAGTTGTTGACGATGTGGATCTTCGGGTTGATCGGGTAGTTGTTGTCGCCCAGCGCGAAGTCGGTGAAGGACACGTCGATCGGCAGGGTCTGCTGCGGCAGCGCGATGGTGGAGCGGGTCGCGCCGTACGCCGAGGCCGACTTGAACTTGTCGTACAGCAGCGAGGTCATGGTGTTGCCCTGGACGTACTCGCCCTTGCCGCCGTTGGCGGTGGCGTCCCACTTGTAGTCGCCGGCCAGCTCCCAGATCATCGCGCCGCCGACGCCCTGGTTGACCACGTAGTCGGCCTTGGCGCCGATCGACTGGTCGTCCTCGGTCGACAGGAAGACCTTCTTGTCGGCGTTCCACAGCCACGGCGCGACCAGCGACGAGCTGTAGTTGCGGGCGTAGGTGCCCTTGAGCGCGGTGTCGGTCACGCCGTACTTGGACAGGTAGTCCGGGACGACGCCCGCTTCCAGGTTCTTGGCGTGCCACATCGGGTTGGAGCCGGCGGGCGACTCCTTGCCGTTGTCGTCCAGGTCGTGCCAGATGTTGTCGATGCCGACGGCGCCGTCACCACAGGTGGTCAGGCCGGAGCCGGCCGGGCAGTTGGTGGTGGAGGCGGTGCCCCACAGGCCGTTGGTGCCGCCCTGGACGTTCTGGAAGCCGCGGGTGTAGTACGGCACGCCGAGGTTGATCCGGCCGGCCGGCATCGCGCCGCGGAAGTAGTGGACGGCCCAGTCGGTGTTCAGGTAGCCGATGCCGCCGTACTGCGAGGTGCCGTACACGTTGGCGGCCGCCAGCTCGGCGTCCTTGCCGTCGTCGTACAGCGCGGCGTTCGGGCCGACGTACTTGTTCCAGGCGCCGTGCAGGTCGTACGACATGATGTTGACGTAGTCCAGGTACTGGGTGACCTGGAAGGTCTCCATGCCGCGCAGCAGGTAGCCCGAGGACGGGGCGGCGACCGACAGCAGGTAGTACTTGCCGTCGGCGGCGGAGGCCCGGTCGAGCTTCTCGCGCATGGTCTTCATCAGCGCCGCGTAGCCCTTCATCAGGGAGGCGCGCTTGGCGTTGCTGATGCTGTAGTCGAGCGGGTTGCCCGCGTCCTTCATCGAGGTCGGGTACTCGTAGTCGAGGTCGACGCCGTTGAAGCCGTACTTCTTGATGAAGGTGACGGCCGAGTCCGCGAAGGTGTTGATGCCGGCCTGGTTGACCGACCCGTCCGCGTTGACGGTCATCGAGTAGAAGCCGCCCGAGTTGACCCGCTTGCCCGAGTCGTCGAAGTAGCCGCCGGTCTCGGCCCAGCCGCCCACCGAGACCATGGTCTTGACGTTCGGGTACTGCTTCTTGAACTTGCTGAGCAGGTTGAAGTGGCCCTTGTACGAGTACGCCGGGTCCATCTCCGCGCCCGCCACGCCGGGGAAGGTCATCCCGGTGGAGGCGTTGTTCGGGCCGTCGGCGCCCACGGACAGCGTGTTGTCCGAGGCGACGTGCGCGAACGCGTAGTTGAGGTGGGTGACCTTGTCCCAGGGGATGTTGTTCACCAGGTAGGCGGGCGTGCCGTCCTTGCCGGTGCGCCAGCTGGTGAAGTAGCCGATGACGCGGCGCTGGTGGTCGGCGCCCATCTGCTCGCGGCCGCTGGTGTCGTAGACGTTGCAGTACGGGACGTCGACGCCGGGCGTGGTGTACATGCCGTCGGGACGGCACGCCTGGTTGTCGACGGCGGCGGCGGACGGGGCGACGCCGAGCGTGCCCATCAGCAGGCCCGCCAGCCCCGCGGCCGCGGCGGCGCCGAACGCCACCTTGCGGCCCTTGAGGTGGCGGCCCGCAGCGGTGGGACGCTGCTCCGCCTTGTTTCGGATCAACACTCGGTCCTCCTGGAGGGAGTGTCGTGCGCACGGCCGTGGGAAGCCGCGCACCTGTGGGGGAAGTTCCGCCGAACCTAAAAGGTCTGGACCATCCACGTCAACAGGTCTGTACCAACTTGATATGAAGGGCCGGACCGTCCGCACTCGGACGATCCGGCCCTCCCTAAGGGAAGTTGACGCTACTTCATGCTGCCGGTCATCGCGTTGACCAGGGTTCCGGACGGGTCGTCCGCCTCCAGCGAGTAGGCGAAGATGCCGCCGAGGCCCTTGGAGGTGGCGTACGAGCCGCGCGCCGCGATGGCCTGCGGGGTGTCACCGGTCCACAGGTTGGTGCCGTCGTAGATCCACGAGCTCTGCGTGGTCGGGTCCCAGTGCACCGAGGAACCGGTGGTCTTGCCGGCCGCCGCCAGCTCCTTCCAGAACGCCACGCCCGCGGTCTGGCTGGTGCCCTGCGCCGCCGCCGGGCCGGTCGCGGTCTGGTACAGGCCGTAGTTCGAGCCGGCCGGCACGCCGGTCCACCCGCGCATGTAGAACGGCACGCCCAGCACCAGCCTCTTGGCCGGGAAGCCGCCCTTGATCCCGTACGCCGGGGCGCCGTTCAGGTAGGCGTTGACCGCGTTGTCCACGGTGTACTTCTGGGTGCCCGGGGCGACGGGGTTGCTCGGGTCGTTCGGGCTGTCGTACAGCGGGTCCTGCAGGTTGGTCGGACCGGTCGCGTCCCAGGCGCCGTGCATGTCGTAGGACATCACGTTGCCGTAGTCCAGGTACTTGCCGATCTGGTCGGTCTGCAGCAGCGCGATCTTGTCCTGGCCGGACGGCAGCGCCGCGGTCAGCAGGTACTTCTTGCCGACGGTCTGCCCGTACGCGTCCAGCTGGTTGCGGAACTCGGCCAGCAGCGCGGTGAAGTTGGCGGTGTCGGCGGCCGCGTAGTGGTTGCCGGTGTGGCCGCCCGCGGAGGCCGGGTACTCCCAGTCGATGTCGATGCCGTCGAAGATGCCCATCGCCGCGGCGGCGCCGCCGGTCGCGTCGCCCTGGATCGAGGGCAGGTTGCCCTTGATGAACATGTCGATGCAGGAGGAGACCAGCTTCTTGCGCGAGGCGTCGGTGGCCGCCGCGTCGGAGAAGTACTTGGAGTACGTCCAGCCGCCCAGCGACATGGTGATCTTCAGGTTCGGGTACTTCGCCTTGAGCTCGCGCAGCTGGTTGAAGTTGCCCTTCAGCGGCTGGGTCCAGGCGTCGGTGGTGCCGTCCACCGCGATGTCCGCGGTGTAGCCCTTCTGGTAGTCCGCGAACGCGTCGCCCGCACCGTCGCCGGCGCTCGGGTTGTTGTCGTTGGTGTCCGCGGCCTTGATGGTCTCGAAGCAGCTCAGCGTGGACGGGTTGATGTTGGCGAACGCGTAGGTCATCGTGTTCAGCCCGCTCGCCGCGCCGGTGGCGGCCATCGTCGACGGGTAGTACTTGTTCCCGTAGATGCCCCACTGCGCGAAGTACGCCGACTTGAGGGCGCCGGTCGGGGCCGCCCCGGTGGTGACGGTCACCGGCGCGGTGAACCCGCTGCTGTGCCCGTCCTTGTCGTAGCCCTGCACGGTGAAGGAGTACGAGGTGTTCGGCAGCAGCGAGGAGATGGTGACCGCGGTGCCCATCGAGGTCGCGGTCTGCACCGTGGTGCCGCCGGTGAAGATCCGGTAGACCGCGCTGTTGCCGTTCTGCGCGTTGTCGGTGGAGGCGTTCCACTTCAGCGTCACCGCGGTGCCCGCCACGCTCGCGGTCAGCCCGGTCGGCGTGGTCACCACCCCGTCCCCGCCCGGCGTCCCGGTCTGCGAGGCGCTGGCCGAGGGCGAGGCGCTCTGCGAGGGCGAGGCGCTGGTCGAAGCCGACGCGCTCGCCGAGGCGCTGGCCGACGCGCTGGCGCTGGCGCTCGCACTCGAACTCCCGCTCGCCGAGGGGCTGCTGGAGCCCGACCCGCCGGGGCCGGTGAGGACCAGGTCGTCCGCGTAGTAGGTGCCCTGGCCGTACCAGCCGTGGGTGTAGACCGTCACCGAGGTGGTGGCGGCACCGGTGGTGAAGGTGGTGCTGCGGTTGGTCCAGTCGGCGCTGGATCCCCAGGCGCTGGTGTCGGTGGTGCCCGTCCCGGTGACGCCCAGGTAGGTGTAGTTGCCCTTCAGCCAGCCGCTCAGGCTGTACGTGGTGTTCGGGCTGACCGTGACGGTCTGCGAGCACTGGGCGCTGTCCGACGCGGAGGCCGCCGCCTGCAGCGCCTTGGTGCCGCCGTGCGGGGCGGTGGAGGTGATCGAGCCGAGGCCGGCCGAGCAGTTCCAGCCGCTCAGTGTGCCGCTCTCGAAGTCGCCGTTGGCGAGCAGGTTGACGGTGGCGGCCGAGGAGGCACCGCCCATCGCGGTGACCAGTCCGGCGGCACCGGCCACCAGGGCGGTCGCGGTCGCCAGCGCGGTGCCGGCCTTCAGCGGACGCCGCCCGGTGCGGGCGGCGGAGCGCGCGGCTGTGGCGCGTTCGGGCATGGGTCGCTCCAATGCTCGCGCCCGGGGTGGGGGGCCGGGCGCCGTGGGGGAGGAAGACGTGCCTGGGCCCGGCCGTTGCGCACCGCCCGGGACCCGGATTTCCGCGGATCGGCGCGAACGTACGTGGTCTGGACCACACTGGTCAATAGGTCTGTACCAATTCTTGAACAAGCCGGGACGCCCCGAACCACCGCCCGAAAGGGTGGTGCACGCCCGTGCGACGGGCCAGTAGCATGGCGGGAGTCACACATCGGCGGTCTTGGCGGAATTGGCAGACGCCCGGGTTTTAGGTGCCCGTGAGAGAGATCTCGTGAGGGTTCGAGTCCCTCAGGCCGCACCGGCGTTCACGCGTGAAGAGGCCCGCCCCGGATCCTCCCGGGGCGGGCCTCTTCACGCTTCCGCCGCAACTACGCGACTGTGCGACTGCGCGACTGGCCGAGCAGTTCGGCGACCACCGGCGCCAGCGAGCGGAACGCCTGGCCGCGGTGGCTGATCGCGTTCTTCTCCTCGGCGCTCAGCTCCGCGCAGGTGCGGCTCTCGCCGAGCGGCTGCAGGACCGGGTCGTAGCCGAAGCCGTTCGTCCCGGCCGGCTCGGTGCGCAGGGTGCCGTGCAGCCGGCCCTCGACCACCCGCTCGGTGCCGTCCGGCAACGCGAGCGCGGCGGCGCAGGCGAACGAGGCGGCCCGGTGCTCGGCGGCGATGTCGCCGAGCTGGGCCAGCAGCAGGTCCAGGTTGGCCCTGTCGTCGCCGTGCCGCCCGGCCCAGCGCGCGGAGAAGATCCCGGGCGCCCCGCCCAGCACGTCCACGCACAGCCCGGAGTCGTCGGCGACGGCCGGCAGCCCGGTCGCCCTCGCCAGCGCGTGCGCCTTGAGCAGCGCGTTCTCGGCGAAGGTGACCCCGGTCTCCGGCACGTCCGGCACCTCGGGGAAGGCGTCCGCGCCCACCAGTTCGACGTCCAGTCCGGCCGCGCCGAGGATGTCGCGCAGCTCGGCGACCTTGTGCTGGTTGCGGGTGGCGAGAACGAGTCGCTTGGTCATGCCGCCCAGCCTAGTGCCGCGGCCCGGTTCAGCCGGTGCACACCTTGCTGACCCGCCCGGCCGCGCTGCCCAGCGGCCCGAGGTCGGGCGTCTGGTTGCTGTCCACGGCCTTCTGCACGTTGTCGAGCTGGGCCTGCAGGTCGGTGACGGCCTTGGCCAGGTCGGCGTCGCTGGAGTTGCGCCCGAGCTTGTCCACGTCGCCCTTGAGGCTCTGCAGCGCCTTCCCGGCGGCGGCCGGGTCCTGGTCGGCGTTGTTGTACGCGTCGCCGAGCTGGGCCACGTGCGTGCTGATCTGCACCGCGGTGTTGGCGCAGCTGAGCGCCTTCTCCGCGGCGGAGCAGCTGACCGCGCTCAACGGCAGGACCAGGGCCAGCGCGGCGACGGCGAGCGCGGTGGTGCGGTTGATGCTCAGCGGCTGCTGCATCGGCGAGTCCTCCAGGAGGGTGTGCGGGCTCACCCCGAACGTTAAGGCTCGGCCCGCGTGCCTGTACAGCACTCCGGTGCCCGCCCACCCTTCCTGACGGCCGTTCAGCCCACCGCGGTTCCCTACAGCTCCAGGGCCTTGCGCTGGATCTCGTCCAGCTCGGCGCAGCCCAGGCTGCCGAGGTCGAGCAGCTGGTCGAGCAGGGCGCGGTCGAAGGGGGCGCCCTCGGCGGTGCCCTGGACCTCGACGAAGCGGCCGTCGGAGGTGCAGACGATGTTCATGTCGGTCTCGGCCCGGACGTCCTCCTCGTAGCGGAGGTCGAGCATCGGGACGCCGCCGATGATGCCGACGCTGACCGCGCTGACGCCGCCGGTGATCGGCTGGCCCTTGGCGCGCAGCAGCTTCTTCTCGCGCGCCCAGGAGACCGCGTCGACCAGGGCGACGTACGCGCCGGTGATCGCCGCGGTGCGGGTGCCGCCGTCGGCCTGCAGGACGTCGCAGTCCAGCACGATGGTGTTCTCGGCGAGCGCCCGGTGGTCGATGACGGCGCGCAGCGAGCGGCCGATCAGCCGGCTGATCTCGTGGGTGCGGCCGCCGATCTTGCCGCGGACGGACTCGCGGTCGCCGCGGGTGTTGGTGGCCCGGGGCAGCATGGCGTACTCGGCGGTGACCCAGCCCTCGCCGCTGCCCTTGCGCCAGCGCGGGACGCCCTCGGTGACGCTGGCGGTGCACAGCACCTTGGTGTCGCCGTAGGAGACCAGGACGGAGCCTTCGGCGTGCTTGCTCCAGTTCCGTTCGATGGTGACGGGGCGGAGCTGGTCGGGGGTGCGGCCGTCGATGCGAGACATGTCCCCGAGCGTATCGGGTCCGTGCCCGGCCCCCGGCCGGGGCGCACGTGCGACGGCCCGCCGGCCGGTGGTCTCCGGCGGCGGGCCGTGCGGGGCGGAGCGGGCCGCGGGGGCTCAGCTCACATCATGTCCTCGATCTCGGCGGCGATCGGGTCTGCGTCGGTGCCGATGACGACCTGGATGGCCGTGCCCATCTTCACCACGCCGTGGGCACCGGCCGCCTTGAGCGCCGCCTCGTCGACCTTGGAGGCGTCGTGGACCTCGGTGCGCAGCCGGGTGATGCAGCCCTCGACCTCGTCGATGTTCTCGATTCCGCCGAGACCGGCGACGATCTTCTCAGCCTTGCTGGCCATGGTCTTTCTCCCTCTGTCTCGGCGCTTCGGCGGTCGGTCGCCGGGTGCCGTACTGCGTGTGCGGTGGTG
Organism: Kitasatospora sp. NPDC004272; assembly: GCF_053603035.1. NCBI lineage: Bacteria > Bacillati > Actinomycetota > Actinomycetes > Kitasatosporales > Streptomycetaceae > Kitasatospora > Kitasatospora sp. NPDC004272. The sequence continues at coordinate 28,099 of NZ_JBSGET010000065.1, forward strand.
CCGGCCGGAGGTGACCGGGGATCAGTTTGCCGCGTCTTCCGACGGCGCGACCAGCATCACCCGTTTCCGACCGATATGCCACGTTAGTCCACTTTCGGGCTATCTCCGCGCGCGGCCCTCTCCGGAGCCGCCGGAGGATGACGATCATCGGGTTCTCGAACCCGCGGACCGCCACTGCCCCGGAAGTGGTCTACACCAATCCTAGGTGTACTCGGGACAACGCAGGACGGTCCGCCGGTGTTCCTGGCCCCGCGCACGGATGAGCCCCCAGCGGGGAACGGGAACGGCAGCGGAGGGCCGACGATGAGTTCACCAGGCGCCACGGCGCACCAGTCCACGTGGTGGCACACCTTCTACGGCGGCCTGCAGAAGATGGGCCGCAGCCTCCAGCTGCCGGTGGCGGTCCTGCCCGCCGCGGGCCTGCTGACCCGGCTCGGCCAGGACGACATCTTCGGCAAGGACGGCCTCGGCTGGGACAAGGTCGCCGCGGCGATCGGCGCCGCCGGCGGGGCGCTGCTCAACCCGGCGCTCGGCCTGCCGCTGCTGTTCTGCATCGGCGTGGCGATCGGCATGGCCAAGAAGGCGGACGGCTCGACCGCGCTCGCCGCGGTGGCCGGCTTCCTGGTCTACTACACCGTCCTGCAGGCGTTCCCGAAGGACTGCCCGACCGGCTCGACGCTCGACCACTCGATCTGCGTCAACTACACGGACAAGACCGTGGAGTCGGCCGACTTCCAGAACCCGGGCGTGCTGGGCGGCATCCTGATGGGCCTCTTCTCGGCCTGGCTGTGGGTGCGCTACCACCGGGTCAGGCTGGTCGACTGGCTGGGCTTCTTCAACGGCCGCCGCCTGGTCCCGATGATCACCGCCCTGGTCGGCCTGCTGTTCGGCTCGCTGATGGTGTGGATCTGGCAGCCGATCGGCGACGGCCTGGCCGACTTCTCCAAGTGGCTCTCCGACCTGGACGCCATCGGCTCCGGCATCTTCGGCGTCGCCAACCGCGCCCTGCTGCTGATCGGCATGCACCAACTGCTGAACACCTTCGTCTGGTTCCAGTTCGGCGAGTACAGCAACCCCGAGACCGGCAAGTCCGGCACCGGTGACATCGGCCGCTTCCTGGCGGGCGACCCGTCGGCCGGCCAGTTCCTCTCCGGTTTCTTCCCGATCATGATGTTCGCGCTGCCCGCCGCCGCGATGGCCATCGCCTCCTGCGCCAAGCCGCACCGGCGCAAGGAGATCTACGGCCTGATGTTCTCGGTCGCGCTGACTTCCTTCGTCACCGGCGTCACCGAGCCGATCGAATACTCCTTCGCCTACGTGGCCCCACTGCTGTACGGCATCCACGCGATCCTCACCGGCGTCTCGATGGCGGTCACCTGGGGGCTCGGCGTCCACGACGGCTTCAGTTTCTCGGCCGGATTGATCGACTACCTGCTCAACTGGAACCTGGCCACGAAACCGTGGCTGATCATCCCGATCGGCCTGTGCTTCGCGGTGGTCTACTACGTGGTCTTCCGGTTCGTCATCGTCAAGTTCAACCTCAAGACCCCCGGCCGCGAGGACGACGACGAGGTCGAGGACGTGACCAAGGCCTGATCCCGGGCCGGCGCGGCCACGGAGCCGCGGCGCCCCCGGCGGGAGGAATTCCCGCCGGGGGCGCGGCTTTGTTTCCCGACGATCCAAAAGGAGTTACCGCCAGGTCAATTGATCCGGCGTCAACCAGTCCAAGGTTTCGATTCCGCAGCGCTTGTCCCCCGCGAACCTTAAGAGGGTTCCGGAGCCCGTTCGGCCCGTGCTAGAAAGCTGAACGAGACCTTAAGTGGTCTAGACCAGGATCGCGCTGCCGTGAGGAACCACCGCTATGAGTACGACCGCGCAGAACTCCCGGCCCGCGGCGGCACCCGGCGGACGGGAGCTGCGCTCCCGGGTCTTCGCGTCCCTCCAGAAGATCGGTCGCAGCCTCCAGCTCCCGATCGCCGTGCTGCCCGCCGCGGGCATCCTGCTGCGGCTCGGCAAGGAGGACGTCTTCGGCGACCAGGGCCTCGGCTGGACCAGGGTCGCCGAGGTGTTCTCCGCCTCCGGCCACGCCGTCTTCGACTGGATGCCGCTGCTGTTCTGCGTGGGCATCGCCATCGGCTACGCCAAGAAGTCCGACGGCTCCACCGCGCTCGCCGCCCTGGTCGGCTTCCTCACCTACCACCAGGTGCTCACCGCCTTCCCGAAGACCGGCTACCAGGAGCTGCCCGGCCGGGACATCGAGGCCACCTACCAGGACCCGGGGGTGCTCGGCGGCGTGGTGGTCGGACTGCTCACCGCGATCCTGTGGCAGCGGCTGCACCGGACCCGGCTGGTCGACTGGCTGGGCTTCTTCAACGGGCGGCGGCTGGTCCCGATCGTGATGGCCTTCGTCGGCACCGCGCTGGGCGTCCTCTTCGGCCTGTGCTGGGGCCCGATCGGCGGCCTCGTCGACCGCTTCAGCACCTGGGCGATCGGCCTGGGCGCGCTCGGCTCCGGCATCTTCGGCCTGATCAACCGGGCCCTGCTGCCGTTCGGCCTGCACCAGTTCGCCAACACCTTCTTCTGGCAGCAGGCCGGCACCTACACCGTCGGCGGCCAGGACTTCCACGGCGACCAGACCCGCTTCTTCCAGCACGACCTGCACGCCGGCCAGTTCATGTCCGGCTTCTTCCCGATCATGATGTTCGGCCTGCCCGCCGCCGCGCTCGCCATCGCCCACTGCGCCCGTCCGGAGCGCCGCAAGGCCGTCCTGGGCATGATGTTCTCGCTCGCCCTGACCTCCTTCGTCACCGGCATCACCGAGCCGATCGAGTTCGCCTTCCTGTTCATCGCCCCGGTCCTGTACGTCCTGCACGCCGTGCTCACCGGCCTGTCCATGGCCGTCACCTGGGGGCTCGGGGTGCACCACGGCTTCACCTTCTCCGCGGGCGCCATCGACTACGTGCTGAACTGGAACCTGGCCACCGCACCCTGGCTGATCATCCCGATCGGGCTGTGCTTCGCGGTGGTCTACTACACGCTCTTCCGGTTCGTCATCCTGCGCTTCGACCTGAAGACACCGGGCCGCGAGGACGAGGACGCCTTCGAGGACGGGTAGCCCCCGCCCCCGCCCGGCCCGCCCCCGCCCGGCCCGCCCCCGTCCCGGACCTAGATCCAGCCCAGCCGGGCCGCGTGCACGCCCGCCTGGAAGCGGGACTGCGCGCCCAGCGCCGTGGTCAGGTCGGCGACCAGGCGGCGCACCGTGCGGTCGGAGATCTCCAGCTTGCGGCCGATCGCCTGGTCGGTGAGCCCGGCCGCGAGCAGCCGCAGCACCTCGCGGTGGCGGTCGTCGGGGGTGGTGCGGCCGAGCAGTTCCGGCGGGACCCAGCTGGACGCCCAGAAGTGCTCGAAGAGCTCGCGGACCACGCCGACCACGGCCGGGTCGCGGACCACCACCGCCGCGCTGCCCGGCGGCTCCCCCGGCGCGGGCAGCACGGCCAGGCCCGCGTCGACCACGATCAGCCACAGCGGCAGGGTGTGCGCGACCCGGATGTGCGCGCCGGCCGCGGTCAGCGCCTGGACGTGGGCCAGCACCGGGCCCTGGTTCAGGGCGGCGGCGGGGTAGATGGTGCGCAGCACGACCCGGTGGGCCAGGGCGATCCGCTCGCGGGCGAGCTTCTCGGCCAGGCCGCTCTCGGACTGGTCCTGGCCGGGCCGCAGCGACAGCGCCTCGGTGCGGGCGGCCCGGGCGGCGTCCTCCAGCAGCGCGGCGACCCGGTCGGTGCCGCGGACCAGCTCGTGGGCGGTGCCGGTACGCAGCGGCAGGTAGTGGGCGTGCAGCTGCTCGACCCGGTCCCGGGTGCGGCGGGCCTCACCGAGCAGCGCGGTGAAGCGGCGGTCGGAGTCGGCCAGCAGTTGGCGCACGGCGGTGTCGATCGAGACGGCGGCCACCCCGCTGACCGTCGCGGTCGTCCGCTGGAGCAGTCCTAGGCCGCGCAGTTCGCCGATCGCCTGCTCGAACTCCCGTTCCTCGCAGCCGAGTTCGTCGCGCAGGGAGTCCAGCGGCAGGCCGGGTTCGGCGAGCAGTCGGGCGTACAGGGCGGTGCTGGTCTCCACCCTCCGGGAGCCTAGGGCCGGGACCGGGGGACGGACGGTGGTTTTCAGCATGCGAGACGGCGGCGGGCGGCGGTACCGGGTGGCGGGCGGGGCGGGGCCGGCATGCGAGACGGCGGCGGCGGTGGCGGCCATGGCCTGATCCGGCGCGGCCGGGGGGCTTCGCGGGGCGGGCCGGGGTCCCCAGGATGGGCGGCATGGCGATTCCCGAGTCTTCCGTGATCTGGTTCGACGGCGCGCTGGTGCCCTGGCAGGAGGCCCGGGTCCACGTGCTGACGCACGCGCTGCACTACGGCACCGGCGTGCTGGAGGGCACCCGGGTGTTCGAGACGGCCGACGGGCCCGCGGTGTTCCGGCTGGACGAGCACCTGGCCCGGCTGGAGCGCAGCGCCCGCATGCTGCGAATTGAACTCCCGTACACCCGAGAGGAGTTGGCCCAGGCGACGGTGAGCCTGGTGGCGGCGAACGGCCACCGCTCCTGCTACCTGCGGCACCTGGCGTTCCTGGGCTACGGCTCGATGGGGCTGGACATGCGGCACTCCCCCACCAGCGTGTCGATCGCCTCCTGGGAGTGGCCGGCCTACCTGGCGGCGGAGCGCGGGCTGCGGCTGATGACCAGCAGTTGGCGGCGCACCGACCCCAACTCCGTCCCCCCGGCGGCGAAGGCCACCGGCCCGTACCTCAACTCGGCGCTGGCCCGGCGGGAGGCGAGCGACGCGGGCTACGACGAGGCGCTGCTGCTGGCCCCGGACGGGACGGTCAGCGAGTGCAGTTCGGAGAACGTGTTCGCGGTCCGGGACGGCGTGCTGCGCACCCCGCCGGGCAGCGCGGGCGCACTGGAGGGCATCACCCAGGACACCCTGCTGACGCTGGCCCGGGACCTGGGCGTCGAGGTGCGGGTGGAGAACCTGCTGCGCTCGGACCTGTACGCGGCGGACGAGGTGTTCGTCTCCGGGACGGCGGCCGGGGTGGTGCCGGTGGCCTCCCTGGACAACCGCGAACTACCGTCCTGCGAGGGTGAGTTGACCAAACTCCTGGGCGAGGCGTACCGGGCTGCGGTGAGCGGCGCCGACGCCCGCTACCGGCACTGGCTGACGCCGGTTCAGAGCTCGTAGACGGCCCCGGCCCGGGCCAGTTCGACCGGTCCGGCGAAGACCGCGGCGGCGTCCGCGCGGTTGCGCTCGGCGTCGGTCCACGGCGGGATGTGGGTGAGCACCAGCCGGGCGGCGCCCGCGCCGGCGGCGTGCTCGCCGGCCTGGGTGCCGTTCAGGTGGATGGAGTCGTAGGTCTCCTTGCCGTCCGTGTAGGCCGCCTCGCACAGGAACAGGTCGGTGCCGCGGGCGAGTTCGACCAGGTCGGGGCAGACCCCGGTGTCCCCGGAGTAGACCAGGCTGCGGCCGCCGGCCTCGATCCGGAAGCCGTACGCCTCGCAGTCGAGGTGGTTGACCCGGACGGCGGTGACGGTGAACGGGCCGAGCCGCAGCCGGGCGCCGCCGCCGAGGTCGCGGAAGTCGAACACCTCGGTCATGCCGGGCTTCTCCGGCATGTCGTAGGCGCGGGCCAGCCGCTCGGCCGTCCCGGCCGGGCCGTACACGGGCAGCGGGTCGGGGCAGCCCTCGACCCGGTAGTTGCGGGCCACCCAGTACGCGCACAGGTCGACGCAGTGGTCGGCGTGCAGGTGGCTGAGCAGGACGGCGTCCACGTCGTACAGGCCGGCGTACTTCTGCAGCGCGCCGAGCGCGCCGTTGCCGAGGTCGACGACCAGGCAGTAGCCGTCGTGCTCCACCAGGTAGCTGGAGCACGGGGAGTCCACGGACGGGAAGCTCCCCGAGCACCCCACCACGGTCAGTTTCATGCCGAGCCCTTCCCGCCCAGTCGGGCCGTCGTCCGCGGCCGTCCGCACCGCCGGCGGGCGGGCGGGGTCCTTCGGCTCCGTCGGTGCTTTGACTGTCGAGGGTAAGGGCCGGGCGGCACTTTGCCCCCTCTCCCGTGCCGGGCTGTGGGCGGAATCACCAGGACGGGGCGGGGGCGTTCGAACGCGCGCCGGACGGGGCGCTAGCGGCGGCCGGGGCGGGCCAGGGCCCAGGCCCGGATGGTCTCCGGGTACCAGCGGGGGTGGCCGGCCGGGTCGACCAGGTCGGGTTCGGGCAGCAGGCCGTGCCGCCTGTAGTTGCGCACGGTCTCGGTCTGCACGCGGATGTGCAGGCCGATCTCGACGTAGGACCAGAGCTCTCGGCCGGGCATCGCGCCCACCTCCGGGTGACGGCGAACCAGTGGTGCGCGGCCAGCCTGGCGGGGCGGGGCGCGGCGGTCGGGGCGCGACCGGCGCGGTGGCCGTTCCGTGACGGACCGGTCATCGGGAACGGACAAATGCCGTGCTGTCACAGCGGATCGATGATCGGACAAGCGGACGGCGCGGCACCCGTGGGGGTGCCGCGCCGTGGTCCTGCCGCGTCCGTCAGGCCCAGAGCTGGCCCTGCAGCGCCTCGACCGCCGCCTCGGTGGTCTCGGCGGTGTAGATGCCGGTGGACAGGTACTTCCAGCCGCCGTCGGCGACCACGAACACCACGTCCGCCCGCTCGCCGGCCTTGGCGGCCTTGCGGGCCACGCCGATCGCGGCGTGCGCGACCGCTCCGGTGGAGACGCCCGCGAAGATGCCCTCCTGCTGGAGGAGTTCGCGGGTCCGGGTGACGGCGTCGGCCGAGCCGACCGAGAAGCGGGTGGTGAGCACCTCGGCGTCGTACAGCTCGGGGACGAAGCCCTCGTCCAGGTTGCGCAGGCCGTAGACCAGGTCGTCGTAGCGGGGCTCGGCGGCGACGATCTGCACGCCCGGGACCTTCTCGCGCAGGTAGCGGCCGATGCCCATCAGGGTGCCGGTGGTGCCCAGGCCCGCCACGAAGTGGGTGACGGTGGGCAGGTCGGCGAGGATCTCCGGGCCGGTGGTGGCGTAGTGCGCGCCGGCGTTGTCCGGGTTGCCGTACTGGTAGAGCATCACCCAGTCGGGGTGCTCGGCGGCGATCTCCTTGGCGATCCGCACCGCGGTGTTGGAGCCGCCGGCGGCGGGCGAGGGGATGATCTCCGCGCCCCACATCCGGAGCAGCTCGCGGCGCTCCTCGCTGGTGTTCTCCGGCATCACGCAGACCATCCGGTAGCCCTTGAGCTTGGCCGCCATGGCGAGCGAGATGCCGGTGTTGCCGCTGGTGGGCTCCAGGACGGTGCAGCCCGGGGTGAGCCGGCCCTCCGCCTCGGCGCGCTCGATCATGCGCAGCGCCGGGCGGTCCTTGATCGAGCCGGTCGGGTTGCGGTCCTCCAGCTTGGCCCAGAGCGTGACCCGGCCGTCCTTGTTCCCCGGGATGCCGGCCGAGAGCCTCGGCAACCGCACCAGGGGCGTGTTGCCGATGGCCTCGATCGGGCTGTCGTAGCGCATTACTTCATACCGCCGGCCACGGCCGGGAGGATGGTGACGCTGTCGCCGTCGGAGAGCGCGGTGGAGATGCCGTCCAGGAAGCGGACGTCCTCGTCGTTCAGGTAGACGTTGACGAAGCGGCGCAGCTCGCCGCCGTCCAGCAGCCGGGCGGCGATGCCGGGGTGGCGGGAGTCGAGGTCGGTGAAGAGCTCCCCGAGGTTGGCGCCGTTGCCGTCGACGGCCTTGGCGCCGTCGGTGTAGGTACGGAGGATGGTCGGGATGCGGACCTCGATGGCCATGGCTGCGCTCCTGTGGAGTGGGGTTCGGGTTGCCGGGCCGGGCGGGGCGCGGCAGGGGGGAGGGCCCCGGGGCGCCGGGGCGGTGCTGTCTGGGCTTGCCGGTCGGTGCCGCCGGTCAGTGCGCGGCGGTGCCGGGACAGATCGCGCTGGCGAGCCGGCACAGGTCGACGTGCAGGCGCGCCACGAGGCGGGTGCCTGGGGCCTGATTGCTCACATCGACGGAACGCATGGACTCATCGTATAGATTCCCGGCCCCGCTTTGACATGCGTGTCTCGGCATCCGGTCGATGGCGTTCCGAGGCATGAGAAAACGGGCCGATCCGCCGCGTGGGCGCGGTGCGGACCGGCCCGTCCCCGGGCGGGCGGCGTCAGGCGGCGTACGCCTCGACCACCTCGACGTCTTCCTCCGTGATCACGCCGTCCACGATGCGGAACGAGCGGAACTGGTAGGGGTCCGCCTCGTCGGTGCCTTCGGCGGTGGAGACCAGCACGTAGTGGGCGAACGGCTCGGAGGCGTAGCTCACGTCGGTGCGGGAGGGGTACGCCTCGGTGGCGGTGTGCGAGTGGTAGATCACCACCGGCTCCTCGTCGAGGTCGTCCATCTCGCGGTAGAGCTTCAGCAGGTCGCCGGAGTCGAACTCGTAGAAGGTGGGCGAGCGGGCGGCGTTGAGCATCGGAACGAACCGCTCGGGGCGCCCGGTGCCGGCCGGTCCGGCGATCACGCCGCACGCCTCGTCCGGGTGGTCGGCGCGGGCGTGGGCGACGATCCGGTCGCGCAGTTCTCGGGTGATGGTCAGCATGCGGCCAGGATAGCGAGGCGTCAGACGCCCTCCTCCGGGCGGAGGTCGGCGTCCAGGGCGGCCGGGTCGCGGCGGCGCAGCACCGCGTAGCCGACCACCAGGAACAGCGCCCAGCCGGGCAGGACGTACAGCGAGATCCGGGTGTCGGGGTCGACGCCGATCAGGACGGCGACCAGGACGAGGAAGGCCAGCGCCAGGGCGCGGCTCCAGTTGCCGCCGGGGGCGCGGAAGGTCGGGGCGGGCAGCCGTCCGGAGGTCCAGGCGGTCCGGTAGCGGATCTGGCTGGCCAGGATGGTGCCCCAGGTCCACAGGCCGCAGACGGTGGCGACCGAGGTGATGTACTGGAAGGCCCGTTCCGGGACGCAGTAGTTGAGCACCACGCCGGCGCCCATCAGCAGGCAGGAGACGGTGATCGCGGCGGCGGGGGTGCGGCGGGCGTTGAGCCCGGTGAGCCGCCCGGGGGCCTGTCCGCGCAGGGCCAGGTCCCGCAGCATCCGGCCGGTGGAGTACATCCCGGAGTTGCAGGAGGAGAGCGCGGCGGTGAGTACCACGAAGTTGACGATCCCGGCCGCCGCCGGGATGCCGATCTTCCCGAAGGCGGCGACGAACGGGCTGACGCCGGGCTGGAACTCGCTCCACGGCACCAGCGAGAGGATGACCACCAGCGCGCCGACGTAGAACAGCGCGATCCGCAGCGGCAGGGTGTTGATGGCCCGCGGCAGGGTCTTCTCCGGGTCCTCGCTCTCCCCCGCGGTGACGCCGACCAGTTCCACGCCCACGTAGGCGAACATGACGATCTGCAGGGTCATCACGGTGGCGCCGACGCCCTTCGGGAAGAAGCCGCCGTCCTGCCACAGGTGGGTGACCGAGGCGGTGTCCCCGGCGTCCGAGAAGCCGAGGGTGAGCACGCCGACGCCGATCAGGATCATCCCGAGGATGGCGGTGACCTTGACCATCGAGAACCAGAACTCGATCTCGCCGAACACCTTCACCGAGATCAGGTTGGCGGCGTACAGCACCAGCAGGAAGACCAGCGCGGTGGCCCACTGCGGGACGCCGGGCGCCCAGAAGCGGACGTAGACGGCGGCGGCGGTGGTCTCGGCCATGCCGGTGACCACCCAGAACAGCCAGTACGTCCAGCCGGTGGCGAACCCGGCGAACGGGCCGAGGAACTCCCGGGCGTACTCGGCGAAGCTGCCGGACACCGGGCGGTAGGTGAGCAGTTCGCCGAGCGCCCGCATGATCACGAAGATCACCACGCCGGCCACCGCGTAGCTGAGGACCAGGCTGGGGCCGGCCTTGGAGATGGCGGTGCCGGCGCCGAGGAACAGGCCGGTGCCGATCGCGCCGCCGATCGCGATCATCTGGATCTGCCGGCCGCCCAGCCCGCGCTGGTAGCCCTCCCCGTCCGGGGCCGGCCCGACCGCCTCGTCCGTCACCTGCTGCGTCATGCGCCCGCCTCGCCTCCCGGTCCGCGCCGGCCGGTCGGCCGACGGGCCCCGTGTTCCCGGGGAGGCAGCAGTGAACCACGCGGAAGGCCCGGCGGCGCCCATAAGCGGGCAGCACCGGATCAATCGGACAATAGGAAGGCGGCGGGGGCGGTCCGGGTCAGCCCGCCATCGCCTCCAGCAGGCTCTCCTGCAGCCCGCCCAGCCACAGGTAGGCCACCACCAGCGGCTTGCGCGGGTCGGAGTCGGGCAGCCGGTACAGCCCCTCGGTGTCCTCCTCGGTGACCTCCAGCCGGGTGGCCAGGGCCAGCCGCAGGTCGTTCAGGGCGCCCAGCCAGCGCTGGAGCTCGTCCGGCCCCACCTCCAGCACCCCGCCTCCGGCCAGCCCGTCCAGCGTCCGGACCACCGCCAGCGCGTCGTCGCGCTTGCGGGTCCGCAGGTCGAGTTCGGTGTAGCGGCGGAACTCGGCGGCCATCTCGGCGGTCCGCGGGTCCTCGGGCGCGCCCGGGCCGCCGTACGCGTCGGGGAACAGCCGGTGCAGCACGGGGTCGTCCGGGGCCTCGCTCGGACCCTCGGCGAACAGCGCGGCCAGCGGGTCGTCGCCCTGCCCGCCGGGCGGCGGCCCGATCAGCTCCAGCATCTGCACTTCCAGCGTGCGCAGGATGGACACCTCGAACTCGTCCAGGTCCATCGCCGCGCCGCCGTCGCCGGTGCTCTCGAAGAAAGTGGCCATGTTGGTGGGATCAGCCCCTCGTGGGTGGTGGGTGACGGTCCGTCAGTCGTGCTGCAGGGTGGCCCACAGGCCGTAGCCGTGCATCGCCTGCACGTCGCGCTCCATCTCCTCGCGGGTGCCGCTGGAGACCACCGCCCGCCCCTTGTGGTGCACGTCCATCATGAGCTTGCGGGCCTTGTCCTTCGGATAGCCGAAGTAGCTCTGGAAGACGTACTGGACGTAGCTCATCAGGTTGACCGGGTCGTTGTGGACGATGGTCACCCACGGCGTGTCCAGCTCCGTGACCGGAACCCCCTCCACCTCCGGGCGCTCGATCTCCACCGGCGCGACACTCACAGTCCGTCTCTCCTCGTCGACCTCGGAACTCCCCCGTCCCATGCTTCCATCCGAGGGACCCAGGAGCGAATCAGGATGTCCGCGGCGGCGCGGCACGGCCCGACACGGACCCGCCGCGAGAGAAATCGTCAAACTGACGCTAAGTGGTAGTAGCATCATCCCCATGGACGCCATCACCGCGCACCGCAGCTCCGCGCTGCTCACCGACCGCTACGAACTGACCATGCTGCAGGCCGCGCTGCGCAGCGGCGCCGCCCACCGCCGCTCGGTCTTCGAGGTCTTCACCCGCCGCCTGCCGGACGGCCGCCGCTACGGCGTGCTGGCCGGCACCGGCCGGGTGCTGGACGCCATCGAGGACTTCCGCTTCACCGCGCCGCAACTCGACTGGCTGGCCGACCAGCGGGTGGTGGACGAGGAGACCCTGCGCTTCCTCGCCGACTACCGCTTCACCGGCGACGTGCACGGCTACCCCGAGGGCGAGGTGTACTTCCCCGGCTCGCCGCTGCTCACCGTCGAGGGCAGCTTCGCCGAGGCGGTGATCCTGGAGACGGTGATCCTGTCGATCCTCAACCACGACTCGGCGATCGCCGCCGCCGCCTCCCGGATGACCGCCGCCGCGGGCGGGCGCCCGGTGATCGAGATGGGCGCCCGGCGGGCCCACGAGCGGTCCGCGGTGGCCGCCGCCCGGGCCGCCTACCTGGCCGGCTTCGCCGCCACCTCCGACCTGGAGGCGGGCTTCACCCACGGCATCCCGACCACCGGCACCGCCGCGCACGCCTTCACCCTGCTGCACGACAGCGAGAAGGACGCCTTCACCGCGCAGATCGACTCGATGGGCCGCGACACCACCCTGCTGGTGGACACCTACGACCTCGCCGAGGCGGTCCGCACCGCCGTCGAGGTGGCCGGACCGCAGCTGGGCGCCGTCCGGATCGACTCCGGCGACCTGACCCTGCTGGCCCACCGGGTGCGCCGCCAGCTCGACGAGCTCGGCGCCACCGACACGAAGATCATCGTCACCTCCGACCTGGACGAGTACGCCATCGCCGCGCTGGCCGCCGCCCCGGTCGACGGCTACGGCGTCGGCACCAGCCTGGTCACCGGCAGCGGCCACCCGACCTGCGCGATGGTCTACAAGCTGGTCGCCCGCGAGTCGGTGCCCGGCGGCGAGCTCGTCCCGGTCGCCAAGCGCTCGGCGGGCGGCAAGACCAGCGTCGGCGGCCGCAAGTGGGCCGCCCGCCGCCCCGACCGGGACGGCGTCGCCGAGGCCGAGGTGGTCGGCACCGGCCCCGTCCCCGCCGAACTGGCCCCGCACCTGCTGCACGTCCCGCTGGTCACCGGCGGCGAGGTGGTCGGCCGCGAACCGCTGGAGGCCGCCCGCGAGCGCCACCTCCGGGCCCGCGCCGCGCTGCCGCTGTCGGCCACCCAGCTCTCCCGCGGCGAGCCGGTGATCACCACCGAGCGGCACGCCGGCTGACCCCCGGCCGGCCCGGGGACCGGACCCGGCCCTGCCCGCCGGTACTACCGCGTCCGCCCCGGCTCTGCCTAGAGTGCCAACCGCCGTACCGTCCGCACCCCGCTCCCTCCCGGAGCAGCGGCCACCGAGCCCCCGCGCTCCCGAGCCCACGAGAGAAGAGAAGAGCCATGCACCGGGCCCTGATCGTCGTCGACGTGCAGAACGACTTCTGCGAGGGCGGCAGTCTTCCCGTCGCCGGCGGGGCCGAGGTCGCGGCCGCGATCACCGACCTGATCGCCGAGTCCGCCCCCGGCTACGCCCACATCGTCGCCACCCGCGACCACCACATCGACCCCGGCCCGCACTTCGCCGCCGAACCCGACTACGTCCGCTCCTGGCCCGCGCACTGCGTGGCCGGCACCGAGGGCGTCGGCTTCCACCCCAACTTCGCCCCCTCGGTGACCTCCGGCGCGGTCGAGGCGGTCTTCTCCAAGGGCGCGCACGCCGCCGCCTACAGCGGCTTCGAGGGCTTCGACGAGCACGGCGGCACCCTCACCGACTGGCTGAACGAGCGCGGCGTCACCGACGTCGACGTGGTCGGCATCGCCACCGACCACTGCGTCCGCGCCACCGCCCTGGACGCCGCCCGCGAGGGCTTCGCCACCCGCGTCCTGCTCGACCTGACGGCCGGCGTCGCCCCCGCCACCACCGCCACCGCGCTGGACGAACTGCGGGCCGCAGGAGTCGAGTTGACCGGCACGCCGGTCGTCCACGGCTGACCGGGCGGCGGCCCCCGGGCGCTCAGCGCCCGGTGACCAGCAGCTCCACCACGTCCTCCCCGCCGAGCCGGTACGCCTCGGTCAACTCGCCGCCGACCGCCTCCCGTTCGGCGGCGAGCCGGGACGAGCCGACGTACAGCACCCGCACGCCCAGGTACTCCATCCGGTGCTGGCCGCCGCGCACCCAGGCCGACTCGCCCTCGCTGACGCAGCGCAGCTCGGAGTCGACCTCCACCGCCACCGCCGCCTCGGGCCAGTACAGGTCCGGCACCGCGACGTAGGTGCCGCCGCGCATCCGCAACTCGGGTCCGGTCAGCGGCAGCGGCAGGCCCGACTCCGCGGCCAGCTCCAGCAGTTCGGCGAACGCCGCCTCCCGGCGCGCCGCCAGCAGCTCGTCCACCGCGGCCCGCACCCGGGGCAGCTCCAGCAGGTCCGCCTCGGCCAGCTCGGCCAGCAGCTCGGACGCCGCGCAGCCGCCGCCGCGCCCGGTGAGCGCCTCGCGCAGCAGCGCCCGCAGCAGGCCCGGACCGGTCCGACCGGACCCGAAGGCGCCCTGCTCGTCCCACTCGCGGATCGCGTCCGCCACCGCCCGGGCCACCGGCGCGACCGCCAGCCCGTGCACCGACCGGGCCTCCAACTCCCGTTCGGTGCGCCGGATCCGCACCTGCCCGGCGTCCCGCAGCCGGCGCTGCCGGGGCACCAGCACCTCCACCCCGAGCACGGCCGGCAGCCGCGGCACCGACACGAACCCGTACAGCGCCAGCGCCGCCGCGCCGGTGATCACCGCCCCCTCGCGGGCCCCGTCCCCGGCCGGACCGTTCTGCGCCGCGTACAGCAGCGCGGCCCACATCCGCTGCTCGGGCGTCGGCTCGCCCTCCTGCAGCAGGTAGACCCGTGGCAGCAGGCGCTGCCACGGCCCCCCGCTGCGGCAGTGCTCGCTCACCATGCGGGCGGGCACCCCGCGGGCGCGGAGCTGACTGGCCGTCACCACGTTCTGCTGGTGCCGGGCGAGTTCTTCGAGGGACGCGGGCTGCTGCGGAATCCGGTGGCTCATGACATCCACGTTCCCCCGCGCTTCTGACAGTCGATGCCAGACCTGACGACCTGTTACGCAACCGTCGTCAAACCGGGACTGCTCCGCACTAAAGTCCCCATACCCTCACCCATTCGGCGGATCGGGTGTTCACTCCCTTGCCGTAATAGATCGGACTTGTTTTCTACTATCCGATTTTCATCGGATCGACACAGCATTGCGATCCCCCGGGACCCGCGCCCCCGACCTGCGCGATCTGACGGATGGTGATCGTCCGAACACCCGATGTCACACCCCCCGACACCGGCCACCGCCGCGAATTGCCTACCATCGGGCTCATGCCCCGCGACGAGACATCAGCCCAGCGCGCCGCCCGACTACGCCTCGGCCGCCTGCCCGGCTACGTCCGCCAACCGGATCCCGCCAGACGCGGCGGGGAGGACGGACGTACGTACAAGAAGGGCTGGGAAGTGCGTTTCACGGCGCGCAGCGAGGCGGAGATAACCGAGATCCGCGAACTCGTGGCCGCCGCCGGCTTCGCCCCCGCCCGGCCCTTCTTCAAGGGCCACCAGCTCATCCAGCCGGTCTACGGCATCGCCGCGGTGCAGGCGTACCTGGCCGCCCGGGAGAGCCTCGAAGCCGCCGAGACCGCCGTCCGCGGCGACCGGCGCAACGCCGGCATCCCGGAGCAGACCCGCCGCGAGCCCGACAGCGTGGCGGTGTAGATGCCGCTGAGGAAGAACGTCATGGTGGCGTCGAGGTCCTTGGCGAGCTTGCGGAACCGGCTGAA